>CAMYMX010000388.1 GCA_947259605.1 uncultured Polyangiaceae bacterium
ACCGCAAGCAAGCTGTCTCCGCGCTCGAGCTTGAATACGACTTCGGGCCTCGGTGCGCCGATGTCGATCGTTTGGCCTGGAAAGATGCGATCGGCACGAAGGCCCGGATTCGATGCGAGCAGCTCTGCAACGGTGGTGCGATGCCGCAGAGCGATACCGGTGAGCGTGTCGCCTCTTTGAACGCGATAGGTTCTGCCGCGCGTGGGCTTCTTTCCTGCGGTGTCGTCGTCCGGAAGTCGAGTCGCGATCGCGCTCGACGGGTCGCGCGCCGCGATTCTCGTTTTGGATTGCGTCGTCGTAGCTGGAGCTGCCGCGGCGTAGTCGAACGGAGGCGTCCAATCGATGCCGTCCCCTGACTGCGACCGCGCCGCGGCTCGCCGGACGATGAGCTTCTGACCGATTCGGATCATGTCTCCGTCGAGGTCATTCCAGTGTTTGATCTGCTCCACGGACACGCCGGTACGTTTCGCGATCGAGCTGAGCGCATCGCCCTGCTGCACGATCAGCACCGACGCATCGGCGTCCACTCGGGATGGAGCCAAGGCGGCAAGGCACAGCATGGCGATCCCGAGCGTGCGGAGCATCCCGATCCGTTCTATCCAAACTGGCTCTTCGCGCCAAGAAACAGGCGGAAACCACGGGGTGTGACGCCGTCGTCCGAGCTTGATACGCTGATCGAATGAAGGGGAGGACATGGTTTGTTTCAGCGCCGTGGATCGCGGCACTCCTTTCGTTGACGGCGTGCAGGGCGACCTCTTCAACGTCCGCACGCTACATCGATTCGGTGCCTCCGCGCTACGAGGTTTCCTGCCCGGCAGGCGAAGTTTGCAGCGAGTCGGTTGCGCTACTGGTCGGACTTTCAGCACCTCGTGAACCCACCCGTTGCACCGCTGCTCTCATCGGTCCTCGAACTGCTGTAACCGCTGGGCACTGCGTGGCTTGGGAGCTCGCGAACGGCGGACGCTGTGACGGCCTTTGGTTGGGGTTTGCGCAGTCCGACGGTCGGCCCGCCGAGTGGCTCGAATGCGAGCGAATCGAGTCTGCGTCCAGACCCAGTCCGAGCCTTCTCTCACCGGACTACGCGGTATTGAAGCTCAATCGGGACGCGTCGCGCCCTGCGATACCGATCGGTGAAAGAGACGTTCCTTCGGGTGAAGTCGTCCGTGTGCTTTCCGTGACGGCCGACCGTTTCTACGACGACGTTCATCAGGTGCGCAGCCGGCGTTGCATCGTCGATAATAACGACCGTCTCGTTTCCTCGGGCGAGGTTCCCTCTGCTTCGATACGCGTGCTCTCTTCGTGCCCAATTCGTCAGGGCAGCTCCGGTGCGCCAGTGCTCGACGTGCGCGGGCGGCTCAGAGGGCTCGTCCACGCCGCCGGGCCGCCCTACTTCGCGTTCGGCCTCATGACGCTACTGCCGCAGCCAGTCGATCGTGACGACGGCTAGTACCGTGAGCACGCCGATCAGCATCACCAGCAAACTGGCCGGCAAGGGTGGTGCGGCCGGCATACGGTCGACGATCAACGCGGGAAACCGGGAAACGCGCTCGCCTTTTTCAGCCTCCGCGGGAACCTCTGCTTCCGATTCGACGCCTTCGCGGCTCCGGGCGATCGCCATAATCTCGCGCTTTCGTAGCTCACCGCTTGGGAAGAGCTGCCGCATCCAGTCGGCGATCTCGGCTGGACCGATGAGCTCGTCCTGCTTGGCGAGGTAGCGGCGGAGGGCCTTCCCCATTTCGCGCGCACTCTGCCAGCGCTCGTCTGGGCTGCGCTCGAGCGCTTTGAGGACGATCTCGTCCAGCTCCTCGGAGACCTCGCTTCGATACTGGGACGGTGGTTGAATTTCGCCCGAGAGAACCGCGTACATCGTGTTCACGTCCGTCTCTCGAAGGAAGAGTTTCCGCAGCGTCAGCAGCTCCCACAGGACGGTACCCAGCGCCCAGACATCGACGCGCCGGTCGACGACCGCCGACGTCATTTGTTCGGGCGCCATGTACGGGAACGTGCCTTTGACCTGACCTGCTTCGGTGTTGTGGACTCGCTGTAGAGCGTGCGCGATGCCGAAATCGACGACCTGGGTCGCACCGTCGTAGGTCACGAAGAGGTTCTCAGCGGAAACGTCCCGGTGGACGACGTGCAGGGACTCGCCATCGGCGTCCGTGAGCTCGTGCGCCGCGTGAAGCCCTTCGCAGGCCTGCGCGATCATGCGCGCCATCCGCATCGGCAAGAGCGGAGAGTCGCGCTCATCGACGTCTGCAAGGACACGTCGGTGAATGCGCGAGAGGGGTTCGCCGACCAGATACTCCATGGCAATGAAGTATTCGCCGTCGGCTTCGCCGAAGTCGAAGACACTACACACGTTGCTGTGGGTGATCCGCGATGCGATCCGCGCCTCGTCGAGAAACATCTCGACGTACTCCTGCTCGCAGGCGAGATGCGGATGGATTCGCTTGAGGGCCACCAGCTTCTCGAAGCCAGGGTCTCCGTGCGCTCGCGCCAGGTGAACGCTCGCCATCCCCCCGGAGGCCAGCTCGAAGCAGAGCTCGTACCGGCCGATCCTCGAAGGCGCCGTCGGCACGAGGCCTCGCGACCGCGCTCCTGGGCGCTCGTCGCGCGCGGAGTCCATCTCATCGGCGCTCGAATCCCTCATTAGACCTTTCGATGACCTGGCCAGGCTGTCGCGAGGCCGTTGTCATCAAAGTATTACATTCTAAGTTGAATTACCAAGCGCAATTTCAGCCCATCTCTTCGTGTTTGACTTCAAGCTAGATGGGCCCTATCGATTAGGCTTGCTGGGTAATAAACCTAATGAACTTAGGTAAAACATACATGATAGATGAAATTGATCGGCAACTCCTGGATGAGCTGCAGAGTGATTGTAAGCGCTCGCTGAAGGAGATCGGCGCCTCCGTTGGCTTGAGTGCTCCTTCAGTGATGGAACGGGTTCGGAAGCTCGAAAACGCCGGAATCATCAAAGGTTATCACGCGTTCCTCGATGCGCGGAAGCTCGGCCTCGACATCTCGGCCTTCATCGGTGTCTCGATCAGTGACCCCCAGCTCCTGCAAGCATTCGAGACCTGGGTCGATTCGGTCGCTCAAGTCTTGGAATGCCACCACGTAACCGGTGGCTTCACCCTGGTTCTCAAGGTAAAGACACCGGACACCGAGGCCCTCGAGCAGCTCATCAGCCGCATCCGGTCCATGGACGGGGTCGCTGGCACCGAAACCATGGTGGTGCTCTCGACTCATACCGAGAGGGCAGAAATCCCCCTCCCTCCCAGCGAGCCCGCGTCCGATACGCGGCGCCGCAAACGTCCCCGACGCTCCGCAGACAGCCCACAAACCCCCCAAAGCGCGTGAACATGCAGTACGGACTTCCCGAAAAACACGGTCTCTACGACCCCGCGAACGAGAAAGACGCCTGCGGCGTGGGCTTCGTCGCTCAGATCAAGGGCGTCGCATCCAACCAAATCGTCAAAGATGCCAATCGCATTCTTTGCAACATGGACCACCGTGGGGCCCGCGGCTCGGAGACCAACACCGGCGATGGCGCTGGGATGCTCACCGCGCTTCCAGACAAGCTCTTGCGTCGCGCGGCCAAGGCGGAGCTGGGCGTCGAGCTTCCGGCGCCGGGCAAGTATGGCGTCGGAAACATCTTCCTTCCGACCGACGAGGTGGAGCGCGCGTACTGCAAGGCCGCGTTCGTCAGGTCGATCGAGGCGCAGGGGCAACGTTTACTCGGCTGGCGTGTTGTGCCGACCGATCCCGACGGGGCAAACCTCGGGCCGACCGCGGTCGAAAGCATGCCTCAGATCGAGCAGCTCTTCATTGCGGCGGCTGAAGGGCTCGATCAGGATGCATTCGAGCGGCAGCTCTACGTCATCCGAAAAAGCGCCGCGAGCCCGCTTCGCGTCGACGAGAGCCTGAAGCAACGATCGATGCTGTATGCCTGCTCCCTTTCGAGCAGGACCATCATCTATAAAGGCATGCTGGCCTGCGAGCAGGTGCTTCCGTTTTACGGCGACCTGACCGACCCGGACTACGAAACGCATCTCGCGATGGTGCATTCGCGCTTCGCGACCAACACGTTCCCGACCTGGGAGCGCGCCCAGCCGCTTCGTTGCCTCAGCCACAACGGCGAAATCA
>CAMYMX010000389.1 GCA_947259605.1 uncultured Polyangiaceae bacterium
CACGGCCCACGATTCGAGACGCGCTCGCGGAGGGCAATCTCCTCGTCAAGCATGCTCGCATCGATACGACGACCGATCGGCTGGTCGTCGACGTCCGACACTACGACGCGCACTGACGCGCGTTGTGTGAGGCTCAAAGCAGGAACGGGATCAAGACCCGCCGTTCGCGCGGATAGTCAGGGAATTTCTCGCGGTACCAACGATGCGTCTGGAAGGCGCGGGGCACGAGGTTGGCGATGGTGATGAGCAGAATGAACGTGGCTCCGAGCGACCAGGTAGCGATCGCAAAGCCGGTGAATGCGGTAATCTCGGTGAGATAAGAAGGGTTGGTCACGAACCGGAAAAGTCCACCTCGCGGAACGCGATACACTTTGTCCCCGCGCTGGATCTCTTCGACGCTGCGGAGATTTCGAATGATGGCGTCCGAGTGGATGTTGAACGCGAACGAAGCGTAGTAAAGGACGATGCCGAAGATAAATCGCGGGTCGGAGAACCAGTCCTGGGTGAAGTGTTGACCGAGGTCGCTGATGAAGGCCGCATTCAAATAACCGTGGAGCGTGGTCACCAGCCATCCCATCACCACGATCGTGATGCTGAACGACGCGGTCGCGCCCTTGGGGCTCCGGATGAGATACGGAAATATGAAACCCCGGTTGCCGTAGTGCACGACCCAGACGAACAGGAAGAACAGGGGGACGATTTCGAATCGATTCCGCCCCTGGAAATAAAAGAACAGGAAGCTGAGCATCGCGGGAAGCTCCATCAGGAACCAACCGAGCCGCGGGCTGAGGTTCACCCCCCATCGGTCCGACGCGAAGCGTCCATAGGGGCTCTTCATGAATGCGGCGCCGACGAAGACGAAGACGACCAGCCCGTATGCGAGGGTCAGCACCGTATCGTAGGTCGGGTCCCCGGTGTACCAGGTCATGGTCAACCCGTTTGCGTCTGCGACGAATCGCTGCGTTCTGCGACCTTGGCATCCAGCTGCAGTTGCGCCCATTCCAGGGCGTCGGAGCGCCGCGCGAACGCCTGATGCGGGAACTCTGGAGGAGAAATCCAGAACACGGCCGTGACCAAGCCGCGAAGCCAGGCGCGGGGCACGATGAGCGCCGAGCCAGCGTTCCATCGCACGTCGTGCTCCTCGAATCGCTTCAGGTGCTCGGCGAACAGTTTACGCTGGCCGGCGTTCGCTTTTCGGAGATTCGACAGCTCGACCACCCAGGCAACGGGGTAGTGCGCCAGCTTCGCCCAGTCCTCACGTGCGCGGATGAAAGTGGAGAGCTCCTCATCGCTTGCCTCCGAGGGAAACGTCCACTCGTAGATCGGCATGTGCCGATGCGACACCCACGGATGATCGATTTGGACGTAGGCGGATGGTGGATGGGCGGCGGACTCAGGCATGGGCTCCTGGTCATGATAGATGCAATGCAAGGGTTTGTCGGCCAAAGTCGCACGGCCGCCTCTCGCTCGGCGGTGGGAACACTGGCAAGGCAGGTCCATCGATGCAACAAAGCTCTGCATGGCTGAGGATTTCAAGAATTTGAGCGAGCTCGAGGCTCTGATGAGCGAGGACGGCGGTGCAGCGATCATCGACTTCTGGTCACCCAGCTGTGGCCCCTGTAAGGCGATGGCTCCTGCCTTCGAGGCGCTGTCCAACGAGCTGGCCGACGAGCCGATCCGCTTCGTGAAGATCAACACCGCGGCTCAAGCCCAGCTCGCCCAGCCGTTCAAGATCCACTCCGTCCCGACCCTCTTGTTCGTCCACAATGGCGAAATCCTCGACGTTCGCGTCGGCGCACTCCCAGGGCCGGCGCTTGCGAAGAAGGCCCAGTGGCTGCTCCGTAAATCGCGCGGCGAAGGGTTCTTTTCGAAACTCTTTGGCGGCTAGATCGGGCTGCCGCCAATGGCGTTGGTGATGAACGCCCTCTCCATGGGGAACTCGCTCGGCGCATCTCCCACGGGGAAGGCTCGCTCGATCAGGTTGAGGATTCGGCTGGTAGTCGCCGGCGTCACGCGGTTGCTGAATGCGAAGTAGGCGCCGGCCGGGGTCATGACCCGACGCCGCCTATCGACCACGCCGTCGAGGATCATCGTGCGCGCGCTTGGGCGTCATGACGTCGCGGCGGCCGGCATACTCCTCGACCGGCGCCATCATTTCGGTCTTCACGAGCGGAAGGTAGACCGACGAGACGTGAATGCCTTCGTGCTGCAGCTCAGACATCAACGAGTCACCAAAGGCGTCGAGCGCGGCCTTCGTCGCCAAGTACGCCGCAAAGTAGGGGCCCGGAATCAGCACACCCATGGTCAGCACGTGCGAAATCGTGCCGCCGCGCTCGATCAGCGAGGGCAAAAGGTGCAGCGTCAGCCGAACCGGCGCGAAATAGTTCAGCGCCATCGTGCGCTCATAGTCGTGGAAACGGTCCATCGACGCGACGATGGGGCGGCGGATCGAACGCGCAGCGTTGTGAATGAGGACGTCCACGCCGCCGTGCTGAGCGAGCACCTGTTCGGCGAGCGCATCGACGTCGTCGAACGACGAAAGATCGGTGGCATGCGCGTACGCTTCTCCACCGGCTCCACGAATCCCCTCTACCGCAGCCTCGAGCTTCTCTACATCTCGCGCCACCAGCAGCACCTTCGCACCCGCCTCGGCGGCGGTTTGCGCCACAGCCAGGCCGATGCCGCGCGACGCCCCGGTGACGAGCACGACCTTTCCGGCCAAGACACGCCGGTATCGCGCCGGGCGCTGCT
This sequence comes from uncultured Polyangiaceae bacterium, assembly GCA_947259605.1. Lineage (GTDB taxonomy): Bacteria > Myxococcota_A > Polyangia > Polyangiales > Houyiibacteriaceae > SG8-38. The sequence continues at coordinate 2,752 of CAMYMX010000389.1, forward strand.
TCATCGGGTCGAGATGGTCCTCGTAGTATCGGAACAAGGTCTTGGCGTAGCTTTTGAGCGGGGGGCACTGAATGCCGGAGCCTGCCAAGGCTGCCTGCGTGTTGCTGTCGTCGAAGCGCACCTTGACGTTCATCGCGCGAAGGCCCGTGGTCGGCAGGCCGAGGTCGTTGAGGAATGCATCACGGAGCTCCCGGACGCTTGGGAGCATGGACAGCAGGGCGCCGGTTTTCTTCATGCCGGGCAGGTTGGCCAAGTCGAGTGCGGGACCGAGCCGCGGGCCACCTGCGGCCGCCACGAACAGGTCGGTCATCTTCAGGAGGGAGGGCGGCTTTGGATCCACCAAGTGAAAGACGCGCGCGCCGGTGTCGGCAAAGGCGAGATGAGCCATTGCATCGGCGACGTAGTCGACGGGGACCAGATTGAAGCCGCCTCGGATCCTCGGCACCGGCACGCGCGCCCAGCCGGGAAGGGCGTACGCGAGCTTTTTGATCGCGCCGAAGCTGAAGTACACACCGTCGATTCGGTCCATCGCGCCCGTCTTCGAATCACCGACGACTCCGCTCGGCCGGTAGATCCGGTAGTCCAGCCCCGACTCGCGAACCAGCTTCTCCGATTCGAGCTTGCTCCGGTGATAGGCGTGCGGGAGGCCTTGCCCCTGTTCCAACATGGCTTCGGTGAAGGTCTCCGCGTAGTCCCCAGCCACCGCGACCGAGCTCACGTGATGCAGGGTTCCATCGAAGCCGGCCTTGCGAAGCGCCGAAAGCAGCTGCCTGGTACCGTCGACATTGGTCTTTTGGAGGGCGTCGGGGTCCGCGTCGATGTCGTAGAGGGCGGCGAGGTGGAAGCAGTGCCCCGCTGCGGACAGGGCGGCGAGGCCGGCTTCGGACAAGCCCAAGTCGACCGCGCAAAGGTCGCCGGTCACGTGGTTGAGCGAGCCGTTCGTACCGCCGGCCGCACGTTCGAGAGCCTCCAGCTCACTCTTGCGCCGCTCGGCCGAGCCGGCTCGGAGCATCAGGGTCACGTTCAAGCCGCGCCGCAAAAGTCGTTCGACCAGGGCGCGCCCGATCAAGCCCGTTCCCCCCGTCACAAACACATGCGTCGCAGAGCCCATCCACATCGAGAATGGACCGAGCCTCCGTTGGACGCCAGCGCCCTGCCCGGAAGAGTTGTGCCGAACACGGCTGCCGTTTTGCAGGCTTCAGTCGCGACCGCCGACCGTGGGCCCTTCGAACATGCCGGTTCGCGGCACCTTCGTGCCGAAGAGCGCTCGGAAGAAAATCGGAAACTCAATCACGACGGTGAGCCCGGCCAAGATCAGCGCGCCTCGGAGCGCAATCCGACCCGCCTGCTGGTCCTGCGGCATCCACAGGACATAGCCCACGACGAAAA
>CAMYMX010000390.1 GCA_947259605.1 uncultured Polyangiaceae bacterium
CGAGAAAACCGAGTATGGGCAGTACTTGCACGCACTGGCCGCAGGGCTGGACATCTGATGAAGGTCGAGTCGACCAGCATCCCCGGTCCGCTGATCATCGAGCCTGCGGTTCACGGCGATGAGCGCGGCTTCTTCATGGAGACCTATTCGCGCGACCGTTACGCAGAGGCTGGGCTACCCAGCGATTTCGTTCAAGACAACTTGTCTCTGTCGGCGAAGGGCATCTTGCGGGGCCTTCACCTTCAGCACCCGAACGATCAGGGCAAGCTCTGCGGCGTGCTCGAAGGCGAGGTGTTCGACGTGGCGGTCGATGTACGCGTTGGCTCTCCGACCTTCGGCCGCTGGGTGGGGGCGACGCTGTCCTCGAAGAACAAACGGCAGTTTTACGTCCCGCCGGGCTTCGCCCATGGCTTCTGCGTGCTCAGCGAGCGGGCGATGTTTTCATACAAATGCACCGACTTCTACTCTGCAGCGAGCGAGCTTGGGGTCGCCTGGGACGACCCAGAAATCGGCATCGACTGGCCTATTTCTGCGCCGACGCTTTCGGGCAAGGACCAAGCCAACCCCCGGCTGAAGGACATTCCGGCCGAGAAGCTTCCCCGCTATGAGTGACATTCTGGTCATCGGCGTCGATGGCATGCTGGGTCGCTGCTGGTCGGAGCTCCTCGAGAGTCGAGGCGTCGAGCACAGGGCCACGATGCTCGAGGATCTCGACATTCGAGATCGGGCCGCGATGAATCGCTTCATCACGCCAGGGACGAAGTGGGTCGTCAACTGCGCCGCCTACACGCTGGTCGATGCGGCCGAAGAAAACGAAGAGCTTGCAAACGAGGTCAACGGACATGCGGTCGGCCGAATGGCGGAGCAGTGCAAAGAAGTGGGGTCCAAGCTGCTTCACTACAGCACCGACTATGTCTTCGACGGAACCGCTCGTACGCCCTACCCGACCGACCATCCCCGGGAACCGGTCAACGCCTACGGTCGAAGCAAGGCGATCGCCGAGGAACTGATCGAGCGCTCGGGCGTAGAGCACCTTCTGGTGCGCAGCAGCTGGTTGTACGCCCCGTGGGCGAAGAACTTCGTGCTCACGATCCGCGAGCTAGCGAAGACCCGGCCGAGTCTTCGCGTCGTCGACGACCAGCGAGGCCGACCCACCGACAGCCGAAAGCTCGCCGAGGTAAGCCTGACACTGGCTGAGCAAGGCAGCCGCGGCGTCTTTCACGTGACCGACGGTGGGGAGTGCAGCTGGTTCGAGCTCGCCGCGCTGATTGCGGACATCGTAAACCCCGAGTGCCGCGTCGAGCCGTGCACGAGCGACGAGTTTCCACTCCCCGCACCCCGTCCCGCCTACAGCGTCTTGGATATTTCGGCGACGGAACGGGTCGTCGGGCCGCTGATTCCGTGGGAGGCTCGCGTCCGTGACGTGTTGGGCCTCCTCGAGCCTTAGGGCATTTGCCTGTGCCACCGTTCTCTTCGCGATCCTAGGCGGGTCCAGCGCCGTCGGAAATCGCGCGGAAGCGCAATCGCTCTACTACAGGAGCATTCCGATCGGCGAGCGCGCGATTGGACTCGGAGGCGCGTTCACAGGGGTCGCAAGCGATCCCTCAGCCACGTACTACAACCCGGCCGGGATCATGAGCGGGGGTCGCTTTCAGCTTCTGGGAAGCTTCAGCTCGCTCGTGTTCATCCGGGAGAAGACCGAGAACGCGTTCGATTCCTCCGCCGTGGACGCAGACTTCACCTCCAAACGCACGGCGACGATTCCGCGCTTCATCGGAACGGTCGTCAAGTTCGGGCGCAAGCGATTCGGTGACCACCAGTTTGCGCTGGCCTACAGCACCTTGGAAGTCGACCGCAACGAATTTAACGCGAGCTCGATTCAGATCGAGCCCGCTTCTAGCCTCGACCTTCGTTTGAGCAATGACTACAACTCACGGTGGTACGGCGTTTCGTTCGCGGCGCAGGCAACGAAGAAGACGTCTCTTGGGTTCACGGTCTTCGTCGCACAGCAGCGCGGGTTCTACAGCGAGGACATCGGGATCGCGACAGGTGGGACCCTCGACGAGGCCGGTCTCCGAGTCGGTGGCGATTCGGCCACATCGAACACCTCACTTTCGGTTCAGAACTGGGACATCCTCCTTCGGCTGGGTGTGCTCCATCGCTTCAACCGCCGCTGGCAGCTTGGGGTCCTGTTTCAAACGCCAGGGATCCCCGTGAGCCGAAAGGGCAACGTCTTTCGCCGGTTGACGACCGCGGTCAGCGGTGAGGATTCCCGCTATCTTCTGTTCGACCAGGGAGACTTTTCCGCGAGAGCGCCCATACCCTGGGAGCTGCGGGCGGGGTTCGAATACCAGGCCAATTCGCTAACGATGCTGTCGGTGGACGCGGCGGTCGCCGGACCGGTTCGTGATCGAAACGTGTTTGACGTCCCCCCTGAGTTTGAAGATGTGAATCGGACGCTTGGGACCTATTTTGCGAACTCGACCAAACGGCGTTGGACGCCGAACGTCGCCATCGGCGCCGAGCACCTCTTCGGCAAAGTCGTCGTCGCCGGGGGGCTGTTCACCAACATCTCCGCGGCACCCAGTGTTCCCGACACCGCAACTGAGTACACCCCAGACCAAGTCAATATCTACGGGGCCTCATTCTCGGTCGGCCTCGACACCAAGGGCTATCGCCTGACCGTTGGCGCAAACGGCTACTTCGGCAGAGGAGACGCTCTGGCTGCGACGCTCACTCGGGACACGGCGGTCGTCCCCTATGATCGAACACGGTCCACCATCTCAGCCGTGGTCATTTACATCGCGGGTGCGGTGTCGGTCGCGACCAAGGGCGCGAAGGACGTCCAGGACAAGATCAAGAAGAAGCATGAGAACGGGAACGGCGAGAACGCGGACGAGCCCGAGATAGGGAGAGAGAACGAATCCGAGAACGCAACCGTTCCCCCGGACGCAGAACAAAGCCCGCCCTCAGTCGAGTAGGTAGACCTTCGTCGGAGGGAGCCCTATTGCGGGCGCGATCATGACGGAGGCCACCTCGACGAAGCTTTCTTCCTGGGCGGCAAACTCCAACACCGCGTTCTCAGCGGCGTCCGGAACGTAGAGCATCTCGCTATCCGGATCATAAGCCGACTCGCCGATGACGAACGAATCGGAGGACTCGTGCACCAGCTCCTGGGCTCCGGTCGCGAGGTCGACCAGGTAGAGCCGGTCGGAGGTCGTCGCGAAATTACCGCTCGCGACCGCGACCACACGCTGAGCGTCGATCGCCACCACGAAGTTGATCGCAATCGCCGATTCGGGGTCATCCGCCACCGGCCAGAGGTCCTCGATCGTGACCCCATCCTCGCCGACGTCGAGCAGCGCAATGCCCGACGACGCTCGAACCTGCGGCTCGTCCCCAAACGGCTGCGCGAAGCCGACGCATGCCACGACGAGCTTGCTTGGCTCGCCCGGTACGGGAACCATGCGGCCGCAACTCTTGAGCCCGGGCAGCTCCAGACCTTCGACCGACTCGTCTTCGAGATCGACGACCGCGACCATTCCCGGTCCCGCTGCATCGAAGCTGGCGCTGATGCGATCGAGCCCGACGACGATCGTCGAGCCGACGAGCACGCCGCGGCTGGGTCGCGCGAAGACATCCACCTCGGCGGCTTTGTCTCCTGTTCCAACGGTCGCGGTCGTGTCGAGCGAAGAGAGGTCGATCCGGTCGCCCGTTGCGCTCATGTCGGAGGGATTGACCTCGAACAGGTCGTTCCCCTGGTTTTCGGGGATCGCGGCGGGATTCAAGTTGGACTCGTAGCGGGGCACCCAGGCGCTATCCGAGTCGACGAATATTAAGTCTTGCGGGTTGGACGAGAAGCCCGAATCACCCGTGTCACCCTGGGTCCGGAGCTGCCCGTTGAGATTCCCGCTGGGCACGAAAAAGCGAGTCACCACATCCGTGAAGAATCGATCGATCACGGCGACCGTTCCGTCGCCCGCCTGGCGGTTGGGCAAGACGACGTCGCCCGACAAGGTCGCGACCAAGCCCGGATACGTCGTCCCAGAGCTAAGCCAGCTCTCGTCGATTGGGACGAAATCGGCGTCCAGCATCGCGACGGACGAGCTGCTGAAGTCGGAGCTGAGCACCGC
>CAMYMX010000391.1 GCA_947259605.1 uncultured Polyangiaceae bacterium
CTCGCGGCATTCGCGCACGAGCGCTTCTTCCGGCGACTCCCCGTCCTCGAGCTTTCCGCCTGGGAACTCCCACATCCCAGCGAGGTGCTGGCCCTCGGCGCGACGGGTCAAGAGCACGCGGCCCTTCCGAATGACCACGGCAGCAGCAACAACGACGGGCCCGGAGCCCCGCGGGCGATGCGTAGCGTCGCCTTTACGGGGCACCTCAGGGCGTCTCCCCGATGGCCCGAAGCAATGTTGCCTTGGCGATCCGAAGTCCGATCGCAGACTCGACCACGTCGACCTGCGCGCGAATCAGCTCGGACTGTGCCTGCAAGAGCGTCGTGGTGTTGACGATGCCGGCTTGAAGCTGCTCGCGGGTGACGCGGTAACCTTCGCGCGAGGCCGTCAAACCGAGTCGGGCGGATTCGATCGCTGATTGGGCTGCGAGCATCCCATGATAGCCTTGTGCCACGTCGACTCGAACCGCAATTTCGAGCGAGTCGACGTCGGCATAAGCGCGCTCGAGGTCCGCTTCCAACTGCCGTGCGCGCCCCAAGGCGGCCACTGTATCGTTGGGCGCCCAGCGAACGACCGCCCCGACCTCCCAGGTTGCTTCAAACTGCTTCTGCTGCGGCACGACGCGCAGGTTTGGATTGGAGTACTGCACCGAGCCGCGCGCCAACACATCCGGAGCCCCGCTACCCTTCGCGGACTTGAGCTGGTGTCGCGTCACCTCGATGTACTTCCGGAGAGCCAAGAGGTCGGGGCGATTCGCGAAGGCGCGCTGCCGGAGGGTCTTTTCCGTCTCGGTTGGAAGGCCCATCACAGGTTCCGAGAGGTCTTCACCGAGCGAGGGCAGCTCTTCGGTGTGCATCAGCGCTTGAAGTGCCCGCGCGCTGACCTGTACTCCAAGCTTGGCCTGCTCGACCGCAACCTTGGCGGCCTCTTCTTGCGCCAGAACCCGCATCAAATCCACACGGGCAGCCGACCCCGCTGCGACGAGCGCTTCGGTCTCTTTACGCTGCGAGACGGCCGCCTCGAGTGCGAAGTTGGCGACCCCGAGGCCCGCTTCGGCGCGCGCGTATTCGTAGTAGGCCTGTCGCCCGTCGAAGGCGACGTTGTTCAGCTCCGCTGCGATTTGATACTGCGCAGCCACCTTGCTCTTCTTCGCCGCGCGATAGGCTGGCAGCGCTTCGGCGAGGGAACGCGTGAAGGAGTAGATTAGCGTAGCGTCGGTCGCGTACTGGTCGGTCAAGGCAGGGAACTGGAAGTTGGTGAGGCCGGTCCAAAGAGTCTGCGCCGCAGGATCTTGAAGCTGACCGATCAGGGCGTCGATGTCCCCGGCGTCACCACCGCTGGTCAGGCCCTGGGTTTCGACCGGGCTCAACTTCGAATAGCGGGCCAGGAGCTCGAGCCTGGGAATCAAACCCGACATCGCTTGAAGCGCCCCACCCTTCGCATCCCGCAGCAGGGCCTTGGTCCGCCTCATGTCGGGCGAGGTCAGCACGATTTGCTGCACCGCCTGGTCCGAGGTCAGGCCGTCGGGCACGTAGATCGATCGGAGCGCTTTGGCTGCGGCGTCGTCCTCGTCGACAGGCGGCGCCTGCGCGTGGACCTGGCTACCGCCCAGACCGAGGAAGATGCTCGCAACGCCGATGACGACCGTGTATCGATGAATACTCATGAGTGCTCCTTGCCCAAGGCATGATACGTCAGAGGGCCGTGGGCCAGCTTGCCGCGCCTGCGACGCTAATCTATAGCCGTCGCCTATGGCTCAGGGACTCAAAGTTGCGGTGGTTGGAGCCACCGGAATGGTGGGCGCGGAGATGTTGCGCGTGCTCGAGCAGCGCGACTTTCCAGTAGCCGAGCTGGTGCCGGTGGCATCGGCTCGGAGCGCCGGGAAGACCGTGATGTTCAAGGGCGTCGAGCACCGCGTCGTCGAGATCGCACCCGAGGTCTTCGAAGGCGTCGACCTCGCCCTGTTCTCGGCCGGCGGCGGAACGTCTCGAGAGTGGTCGCCGATCGCGGCGAGCAAGGGTGCCCTGGTCGTGGACAATTCCTCGGCGTTTCGCTCCGATCCCGATTGTCCCCTCGTCGTGCCTGAGGTGAACGCCGCCGCGGCCGCAAACCGGCCCAAGGGCATCATCGCCAATCCCAACTGCTCGACCATCCAGATGGTGGTCGCCCTCAAACCGCTCCACGACGAAGGTCGCCTCAAGCGCGTCGTCGTTGCGACCTACCAGGCGATCAGCGGTTCGGGCGCCACGGCGGTTGCCGCGTTCGAGGCCCAGGAGCAGGCGACAGCCCGGGGGGTCGAAGTCGACAAGACCAAGCTTTCCGGCCAGTTGAGCCGAAATCTTCTGATGCATTGGACTCCTGACGCCGAGACGGGCTACCAGGAAGAAGAGCTCAAGATGGTTTCGGAGACTCGCAAGATCTTCGGGGACCCTGACATCGCTGTCTCGCCCACCGCGGTCCGCGTCCCCGTCATCACCGCGCACAGCGAGGCCGTCACGGTCGAGACCCATCAGCCGATCACGGCGGCTCGGGCACGTGAGCTCCTGAGCCAAGCCGAAGGTGTCGTGGTGGTGGACGATTTCGTCAACGGAATCTACCCCCAACCCATCGACGCCGCGGGCAAGGACCCCGTCTACGTAGGCCGCATCCGTGCGGATGTCGGAAATCCAGGTGGCATCCAGATGTGGGTCGTCTCGGATAACCTCCGCAAGGGCGCTGCCCTGAATGCAGTCCAAATCGCCGAACGCGTTCTATTAAAGTGACGAAATGTCAGGGCTTGGCGTAGAAGAGGGGCGGATCATGTCAGTTTGTCCGCCGCCCTCCCGAAAATACACGGCTTTCGGCCGCCCGCCGTTGGCCCGGGGATTGCACGGGATCGGGGGAATGAAGAAGCATCTTTTAATCGTCTTATCGGTCTTCGCGATCGTAGAGTTCGGACTAGGTTTCGCTCCGACTGCGCTCGCCCAGCCCGCCGCCGACCTCATCTCCTCGATCGACGGCAACGGCGACTTCGCGAGCGATGAGCAGGATCGGATCTTCAACCGCTCGCATTGCGGTTTCGAAGACGTAGGCGCAGGAGGCGCAGGAGGCGATGGCGGTGCAGGCGGTGCAGGCGGCGCGGGCGGTGCAGGCGGCGGCGGCGCGGGCGGCGCGGGCGGCGACGGAGGCGTGGGCGGGGACGGTGGTGCCGGGGGCGCCGGCGGCTCGATGACCGCGTTCGTGCAAAAGAAAGAGCCGTCGGAAGTACCCTTCGAGGTGCGCCTCGATCAATCGAGCGCAGTCACTGATGTGTGGCTCTGGGTCGGCACGGCCGGCGCGCAGTGCGAGACGCTCACCGAGCGCAACGAGACGACCGGCAATTGCGGTGAGGTCGCCAACAACCCGCAACGAGTTGGGACCAACTTCACCCTGACCGGCCTGGTCCTTCAGGATCTGCTCGACGCGTCGTCAGGCACCACCCCCATCGCGACTTGCGAGAGCTCCGGGCTTGCCGGGACGGAGTACCAGCTCTTCGTCTTCCGAGATGCGCCATCCGGCGACGTCTCACCCGAGAGCTACGGAATCGCTCCCTTCTTCATAGACGTCGAGAGCCCGGCCGCCCCGCTCGTCAATACGTCGGAACAGCGGCAGTCGACGTTCAACGTTGGCTGGTCGACGCCGAATCCACCGGATGACATCCAGTCCTGGGAGCTCTGGTACTCGACACCAGGCAACCCAACGCCCGTCAAGTCTAGTCGTAGCTCGACGCTTCCGGACGAGCGAAATCTCAGCATCACCCCAGCGGAGATGGGGCTCTCGGTGGGCGAATCGGGCACGCTCTACGCAAGGGCCTACGACAAAGCGTTTGTTTCCGACGCATTCGGCGGAAACCAAAGCGACCTGTCTGACGGCGTACCCGTCACCTATCTCGAGGTCGCTGGCTACTGCGACTCGAGCGGCAACTGCGGCGGATGCTCGGTGTCGCCAATGGCTCTCGCGGGAGGGTTGCCGGGCCCGATTGCTTGGATCTGCGGGCTGGTGTTTGCCGCCATTTTCGCGTGGAGGCTTCGTCGGTGAAGCTGCTCGCCTCGGCGCTCGTTTTCATCGCTGTGATCGGGGTCAGTCCCGACTTCGCTCGCGCCGA
>CAMYMX010000392.1 GCA_947259605.1 uncultured Polyangiaceae bacterium
CTTGGGCATGTGGGTGACCATCACGATGAGCTCGTCGTCCCCCGCACGATCGAGCGGTGCCAGTGCCTGTGCGGCGCTTCCTTCCTCCGTCGAAAGGGCGCTCAGAACCTCGACCGGACCGTCGAACCCGGGCTGGGTCGCAACAAGAATCTCGGCGGTCTGGACCGCGCGCACGAGTGGGCTCGTGTAGATGAGGGAATATCGCAGATCCATGTTCGTGAGCGCTTCTCCGACCTTGGTCATGGTCCGCCGGCCGGCCTCGGTCAGCCAACGCTCGTAGTCGGTCCGCGCCGACCCCGCGTCGACCGCAGCCGCATGCCGCACCAGCAGAACCTGCATGGTCGGAGCTTGGCACGTTGGCTACGGCTCGTCCCGAGAATCGTGCGCAGAGAGCGCGAAAGACTCTTCGGGCGCCATCACGAGCCTCCGCCGCGCGTAGACCGCGAACCAAAGAAGGCCCAGGCCGTACCAAACCGCGGCGCCAATGACCACCTTCTGATAGATCGGGTCGGTCACGAAGAGCGCGATCAGGGTCACCAAGGCAATCAGCAGCGCCACGACCGCGCCCGGCACTCCGAGTGGGCTCTTGTACGGGCGCTCGATGTCGGGCAGGCGAACCCGCAGCAAGATGTACGAAACCATCTGAAGCGCATAGGCAATCACAGCGCCGAAGACCGCCATGTTGAGCAGCACGGCGCCCACCGGATGCTCGGGCCCGAGCGCATGGATGCCGTATGCGACCAGATAGCCGAGCAAGGCGCCGACGAAGAGCGCGATGTACGGGGTCTGGCGGCGGGGGTGTGTGCGGGAGAGCCATCGCGGGAAATAGCCCGCCCGCGAAAGGGAAAAAATCTGCCGGCCGTATGCGAAGATGATGCTGTGAAAGCTGGCGATCAGGCCGGTCACGGCGACCAAAGCGAGAACCTTTGCTCCGAGACCCGCGCCGAAAATCGTCTGGAAACCCTCGAAGAGCGGCTCGGCCGAGGAGCCCAGTTGCGCGGAGCCGGGAGCGATGCCGGCGTTCAGAAAGAGCGTGAGAAATGCGGCGACGATCAAGGTAAGAAGGCCATAGAGCAAACCGCGGGGTAGATCTCGAGCCGGCGCGTGCGCCTCTTCGGCAGCAAGAGGCAGCTGCTCGATCGCGAGGAAGAACCAGATCGCGAAGGGCAGGGCGGACAGCACGCCGACGCTGCCGTACGGAAGCCAGCGGCTCTGACCGGCTTCGGGCTCGATGTTCAGCGCCCAGTCGAGGTCGAACAGGGGAATCGCAGCGACCCAGAACACCACCAGGATCCCGAGGGCCGCGGCCGTGATCAAGACGGTGAACCGGAAAGTCGTCTCGACCCCGGCGACGTTGAGGCCGACGAACGCCGTGTACGCAGCAAGCCACCAGATGGGCTCCATGCTTTGCGGGGTGCCAAAAATCGCGCCGAGGTAGCCACCGATGCCGACGACGATCACCGCGGGCGTCAGGATGTACTCCATGTTTTCGGCAAGGCCGGTGATGTACGCCCCCCAGGGACCCATCGCCGAGCGGGCGAATGAATACGCCCCGCCCGTATGGGGAAGGGCAGCGGCCATCTCGGCGATGCTGAAACAGAGGCCCGCATACATGACCGTGATGATGAGGGTCGCGATCAGAAGACCGCCGAAACCACCCGATGCCAAGCCGAAATTCCAGCCGAAAAAGTCCCCCGAAATCACCGCGCCGACGCCGAGCGCCCAGAGAGACCAGACGCCGGCATAGCGCCGCAAACCGCGGTCTGCGAAGTACTGGTCGGTAACTCGATCGTACTCGACCCCCTGGTCCTTCTGTTCCATGGCGCGGAGTGTAGCGGTTTGTCGGGTCTGGCGATAAGGTTCCGCCCATGTTGCCGATCGACCTTTCGGGGAAGCGAGCGCTGGTTGCAGGTGTTGCCGACGATGGTGGCTTCGGCTTTGCAATTGCAAAGGCGCTCGCCGTGGCTGGAGCCTCGGTCTGCGTCGGCACCTGGCCGCCGGCGCTTGGGATTTTCGAGACCCTACTCCGGCGTGGAAAGCTCGACGCTTCGCTGCGGATGCCCGACGGCAGCAAATTCGAGCTCGAAAAGATCTATGCGCTCGACGCCGAGTACGATTCCCTCTTGGACGCGCCCGAAGAGCTTCTCGCACAGAAGCGGTATCGCGACAGAGGCGATTTCAGCGTTGACGGCGTGGCTCAAAAGCTCCGCGAGGACTTTGGGGATCGCTGTCTCGACATCGTCGTGCACAGCCTGGCGAACGGCCCCGAGGTGAACAAGCCGCTGATGCAGACCAGCCGCAAAGGGTATCTCGCAGCGCACGGGGCAAGCGCGTATTCGTTCGTCTCGCTCGCGCAGCGGCTACAGCCCTTGATGCGAGAACAGGGTGCATTTCTGGCGCTCTCCTATCTCGCCAGTCGGGGAGTCGTCGCCGACTATGGTGGTGGGATGGCATCGGCCAAAGCTGCGCTCGAGGCCGATGCACGCATGCTGGCGCTGGAGTTGGGCCGCGGGTGGGGACATCGGGTCAATGTGATCTCAGCGGGGCCGTACGCATCGAGAGCGGCGTCCGCGATCGGCTTCATCCACAAGATGATCAGGTACTACCAGATGAACGCCCCTCTCCCCGATGCGCTGCGTGCAGATGAAGTGGGAAACGCAGCGGCGTTCCTGTGCAGCCCGCTGGCTAGCGGCATCACCGGTACCGTCCTTTACGTCGACAAGGGCTATCACGCGATGGCCGCGCCCGCGGACGTCGGGCGCCTGATCGACGCGCTCGGCGCGAGCGGCGTCGAAGACTAGGCGGCGACCATCTCGTGTCGCGCGGTTGGGCGGATGCTGCTGGTGTCCGCGGCGACCTGTAGCGTTGCCGCGAGGGCGCGCTCGGTCCGGATCCGGTCTGCGAGCCAGGGGTCGAGCGCGCGCATCAAGGCACGGGCCGACGGGTAGCGGCTCGCGGGCGTCCGGCTCAGGAGCTTTGCGACCAAGCAGTCCATCCCGTCGTCGACGCAGGGCGACAGAACTTTCGCGCGAGGCGCGTCCTCGCGAATGATGCGCCGAAGGACTGCCGTGACGTCGGATCCGGTGAACGGAAGCTTTCCGGTGAGCGCCTCAAACATCGTGATACCGACACCGAAGAGATCGGCCCGCGCATCGACGTACGGGTTGCCGGCCGCCTGCTCCGGTGACGAGTAGCTCGGGGTGCCGTAGACGCGGCCGCGCTCCCTGGCGCGCTCGTCGGCCGGCGCGGATTCGGCCGCGCAGACGCCAAAGTCGAGAAGGTGCACGTCGAGCTCTCCGTAGCCGCCCCGATTCAGCAGGATGTGCTCCGGCTTGATGTCGCGGTGGACGTAACCGTGCCGGTGCACGCTGTGCAGGATCGACGCCAGCCGGGCCATGATCACTGAAATCTCGGGTCCGTTCAATGGGCCGCAGCGCCGCAGGTAGGACGACAAGCTTTCGGAGCGCATATGCGTCATCACCAGGTAAGGCGATTCGTCATCGAGGGTGCCGTGATCGATCACCGGGACGATACCCGGGTGAAAAACGCGGCGTGCGACCTCGATTTCACGCCGAACGCGGCTCATCAGGTCGGGATTGCCGGAGTGAGCCGGACGGAGCATCTTGATGACTACGCGCTCGAGCGTTGCCAGGCGCTCCGCCTCGAAGACGATCCCTGTGCCGCCGATGCCAATCGTGTTTCCGATCCGATAGCGACCGTCGAGGATCTGACCCCGAAGCTCACTGCGCTCAGCCGATGCCGACATCTCGGGGACGATCGGGCGGAGCAGGGGTTTTCGTCAAAAAAGGTGCAAATCCAAGCTCGTGGTTTGGTTACCCCCGCCCCCCCCCCCCCCCCCCACCCGTAGTCCTCCCTGCCGCGGCGGTCGCTGCGCTCCGCCGTTGCGGCGCGTTCGCGCCGGGCTTCGCCCTTTGGGCTCGCGCTGCCGCGGGTGGATTGGGGGGTCGTGACAGGGAGGAAGTGCCAGCGGTGCGGGTAATCACCGCGCCGTCCGAAAGCTGTTGATCGTCTCGCGCTCGTCGTACTGGTACGTGAACCGCGTCGCTCTTTGAAACGGGTCACTGTCGACGACGATCGGATACTTCAGATGATCGATTGCGC
>CAMYMX010000393.1 GCA_947259605.1 uncultured Polyangiaceae bacterium
AATGCTCCCCGAGCGGCTCTTCTTGGCGGACGCCATACGGCGCTCGAGGTCCTGGGCAATTTCCCCCAGTGTCGAGTTCGCGACCTCCGCGGGATCGAAGTCGCCGGCGTAGCCCAAGGCGACCGCTGCGTCCACGACCACCTGAACGGTCTTGATCGAATCCATGTGCAGGTCGTCGACCATTCGAAGATCGTCCGTGAGAGTTTCGACGGGGAATCCGGTCTGTTTGTGAAGCACATCAAGAAAGACTGCCTTCGCGTCGACGTACGCGGGAAGGCTCGAACCGCCTGGTCGGTCGGTGTCCTGTGCTGTCTGGCCCGAGTCTGGCAAGAGCGCGCGAATGTGGCTCGCCGGATCGACGGCGCGTTCCACATGTACTTGATGTGGCTCCCTGGCATCGATAGCCGCGATGACGTCCGCGTCGAGCACGGGCTTCTCACAAGGGTTCACGAAGAACGAGAGCTCGGCCGCGGACCTGAATCGACGAATGAGTCGCTCGTCCGAGAGCTGGGCGAGATCGATCTCGGCCCCGAGGATGTGAAGGTAGCCAAGGGCGATGTTGAGGTCCTGGTCGCGGCGAGCCTTGCTTTCGAGCGGCAAGCAGAGCGTCCCCCCGACCCCCGTGGTCTCGTTGGTCAATCCGGACAGAACGGCGCCCGGGCCGACTTCGAGCAGCACGTTGCAATCCGCGCCCGCCAGCGCTGCAACCGAGCGGAAATTGACGGGCTTGACGACTTGCTCGCTGAAGTGCTGGCTCAGGTTGATCGGTCCATCCAAGGAACCGCCGGTCATCGTGCTGTACAGCCTTGCCTTGCTTGCCGTGGCCGTACCTCGGAGTTGGGCGAGATCACGGAGCTCTGGGACGGTTTCGCTGAAATGAGCGGAGTGGAACGCTGCGGAGACCGGGAGCTCGCGGGCGCGGATTCCGCGTTCCGTGGCGAGCGCGATCGCCGCCGCGACGGCTTCGACGTCGCCAGAGACGACCGTCTGCGTCGGGCTGTTGACATTGGCGATCACAACATAGCCGTTGACCCATTCGATGAGCTGTCGGGCCTCAGTCGGCGGACACGACAAGCTCGCCATCGATCCCTCGACGGAGACTTTGCCCATCAGCGTGCCGCGCAAGGCCGCGAGCTGAAGCACGGATTTCTGGTCGAGGGCTCCTGCCGCATGGAAGGCGGTCAGCTCACCTAGGCTATGACCACCGACCGCGGAGGGGTTCAACCCCAGCCGGTGCAAGAGCTCGAGCCAGAGCAAGCTCGCCAAGCAGATTGCGGGCTGCGCGACTTCGGTTTGCGTGAGGGCTCGCATCCAACGCTTCTGTTGCTCCCCGTCCAGGTCTTGGTCGGTATCATGATAAATCAGGCCGCTCACGGGGCCGACGCCAACATCTTCGAGCCAGCCATCGGCCTTTGCGACGAGGTCGCGTGCCCAATCGAAGCGCTCGACGAGCGTGCGCGCCATGTTCACCCGCTGCGAGCCCTGCCCGGGGAAAAGGAAACCGACCTTGGGCCGTGTCGCTCCTGTCGACAGCGCCACGCGTCGGACTGGCGTGACGAAAGAGGCGCGATCGCCGACGTCCGATTGCTGAACCGCGCTGATTAGCTTTGCCAAGCGTTCTAGGAGATCCTTCGGGCTGCTGGCCACGATCGCGGCGCGCGCGGTTCCCGTGCCGCCAAGCCTGCTCGCAAGCTCTGCCGCCAGGTCCGGCATCTCGCCGACGCTCATTCCAGCGACGGCGTCCGAGAGATCGTGCGCACGCCGTTCGAGCGCCTGAAGGTTCTCTTCTTGAAGGGCGAAAAGCTCGGTGGCTTGCTTGGAAGCGAGCATCGCGCGCTCGTCGAGGGCCGGCCTGAGATATCGTGAAGGGCCGTGAGCGGAGCTGAGGGTCACGTGGCTGTTGATCCCACCGAACCCCATCGCGGAGACGCCGGCGGTGAGCGTGTCGGTCGGGTTGCGCACGCTGCCGGTTCGAACCGGGTAGAGGTTTCGTGCCTTGCCGGTGAAGACTTCGTGAGGCTCGTCGCAGCCCGCGGTCGGGGGAATCACGCGCCGATTCACGCCTGCGATGGCTTTGAGCAGGCCGCCAATACCGGCGGCGGCCTTGGTGTGCCCGACCAGCGACTTGAAGGACGTGACGCCGCACCGATGCGGTTTGGCTTCGCCGAACGAATCGATCGTGTTGGAGATCGCAGTCAGCTCGACCGGGTCGCCAACCGAGGTCCCCGTCCCGTGCCCCTCCACGAAGTCGAGCCTGTGGGCGGAGTAGCCCGCACTGTCGTACGCGCGCCGCAAGGCCAGGGCTTGACCGTCGACCGTTGGCGCGGTGATGCCGCCTTTTCCGTCCGACGAGATACCCCATCCGTTGAGCGCGGCATAGACGTAGTCACCGTCACGCCTGGCATCGTCCAGTCGCTTCATCACGATGAAGCCGCAGCCCTCGCCGGGCAAGAATCCGTTGCCAGCGCGGTCGTAGACTTTCATGTCTGAATCAGAAAGCGCGCCGACTTTCGCAAAGCCAACGATCTCGAACGCATCGAGGCTCACGTCGACGCCTCCAGCCAGCGCGACGTCGATGTCACCCGCGCGCAAAGCGTTTGCCGCCGTTGCTACTGAGAGGAGTGATGAAGCGCAAGCACCGTCGACCGTGTAGCCCCCGCCGCGGAGATCCATGTAGTTGCAGATGCGTCCCGCGATCGTGTTGGAGAGGGCGCCGGCGAGCGTGTCTTCGTTCGGGGCCGGGAAAAAAGACTTGAAGATTTTTTCGGTTTCGGCGACGAGCTCTTCGAGGGTGGCGTCGTCGAGCCCCTTCTTGATACCCGCGGCGCGGATGGTCTTTTGAACGAAGGGCCAGCGTCCGCGAAGGAGGTATGCGCGCTGTTGCTCCCCGGTCAGCGTGTTCCCTATCACGACGCCGGTTCGGTCGCGCGGAAGCTCGCTCGCCTCGTACCCTGCGTCGTTCAGCGCTTGCAGCGCGACATCCAGCGCAAGCCAATGAGTGATGTCCGTTTGTTCGTAAACCTGTTTTGGAATTCGGCGGCGTGCCCAGTCGAACTCGAAGCCGTCGATGACCGCAGCGCGCTCCAAGTAGGTCTTGTCGGGCGCGTTCTTGTCGGAGTCGCCGTACTCCGAGAGTGGGAGACGCTCGTCTGGCATTCGTCGAAAGCTCTGGCGCTGCGTGAGCACGTTTTCCCAGAGCTCGCGAGGGTTTCGCGCATCCGGGTATCGACAGCCCAGACCAATGATGGCGATCGGGCAGCTAACGGGTTTGGAAGACGTCATGAAAGCAACACAGAGGTAAGCGGAGGTAAGACACCTGGGTGAGCGAGTATACAGAAATATGCGCCTCTCCTGACTGAACAATGACTCAGCGATGCAAGATTTCTGTTCGATGACTCACTTGAAAAGCACGAATGCAGCCGCTTCGGACGCGCCCTGGCATCCCCGCGTCATTGGCTGCTGAAGGTATCGTCAGTACTGTCCTGGACAAGATGACATCCACTCGGCTCACGCGGCAGCAGTCAGGCTCCGATTGAGTCGTCGAGCCGCTTCCCAGTGACAAGCATCGTATCTTCGAAGCAGCCGTCTCGTCGCGAAAGAGCAGCAAGAGCCCCGGGAATCGCCTTCCCGTTGCGCTGTCCTGCGAGGATCAGCCGCCGCAGCAGTCGCCGCCGCCGCTGCCGCAGGAGCCGCAGGTGTCGGCCGGGGCACCTGCAGGGCATTGTAACGCCTGACTGCAGGAGTACGTGCATTGATCGCTGACATCACCCACTTTCGTGCAGATGCCGCTCGGCGGGCAGGAGGTGCCGTTCGCGCATCCCACGGCTAGCTCCAGGGCTCTGAGGGCGGGGCAGGTCACGACCTGCTCGTCGATCCCGCAGTAGTCGACCCCGACAGAGGGCGCGGAGAGACTCGGCCGATTGGGAAGGGGGATGGAGTAGGGTCGTTCACAGTCCCCCTCCGTCGTCTTCATACAGAACCCAGTCTGATCGTCCGGAAAGCGCGTCTGCGGATTCGGGTAGAACATCGGGACACAGCGGTAGGTCGCCGTTGGATCGCCATTGTCGCTGCACTCGCTATCGGCGACACACGGCTCGCAGACATTGTCGCTCC
>CAMYMX010000394.1 GCA_947259605.1 uncultured Polyangiaceae bacterium
AGAATGCGCTTGAGACAGACGCGCTGTTCGAAGCCGCCGGGGCCGCGTCGAATCCCCACGAACGTCTCGGCCATGCCACCGACGCCCAAGCGCTCAACCAGCTCGTACTCTCCAAAGCGTTCGGGGGTCGCGGGGGGCATGAGCGGACGAAGGTACCATAGCCGCGCGACACGGCCCGTCACTTCGATCTAGCGGTCGCGAGCAGGGCGTGCAGCCAGTGAAGCATCGGGGGAAGTCAGCTTGATCCCGAGCGCGGAAACGCCAACGATTGTGCGGTCGATGGCGTTCTCAAGAGGCACAGGTATCCGTGCGAGGTTCGACGAATTGTTGGCCATCGCCACCGCGCGCAAAGCGTCCCGCGACTGAGAGCTTGTTTGCCCTAGGGCAGCGGGATGAAGTCCTCCACGATGTCGCTCCAGAACGGCCTCATTTTCACGAAGTCGTCCGTCCACTCGTTGAGCGGAACACCGTCGGCTGTCTGGTCGTAGAACAGAGGCGACTGGAGCGCCGTGTGGGAAGCGTCGCCGCTGACGATGAACCGCTTGTAGCGGTCGGGGTACGCGTCGTTTAGCGCGCCGTGCTCCGTCAATATCAGAGCTCTGTACTGGGTTTGCGACAGTCCGTTGGGGAATGGAATGATCGGGGGAAGCGGATCGAAGAACCCGGGGAAGTTCGCACTTGCAAAGCCGATGTTGGTCGCGTCGCCGTCCGTCTCGTAGAACGCCTCCCGGATCGTCCGATCGTTTTCCAGCCTCCAGTCGACGATCGCGGTTTGCTGGCCGAATGCGCTGCATTGAGTGCAACTCGCAGGGTAGAACTGCGCGAACTGCCAATCAGCGTCCCGCGCAGCGACCGCGTCCGCAGCGGCCAGGTTGATCGCGATCGGGCCCGCGTCGTTGAAGACCGTGAGGTGCGTGTTGTTCCCGTATTGGAAGCGCGCCAGAAAAGGTGCAAAAGCCGCGGCGCCGACGCCTCCGGCGCTTGAGCCAGCGACCGTGATTGTGCTGGCGTTCGGGAACGCCGCCTTACCGACGTCCATGCCAGCGCTAAGGTTGCGCAAGCCGCGATGGTAGCGTACTCCCCCAGGGAAGCTCCCATCGTTTTCTACCGTGTTATCGCCGCCGAAAACGGATCCGTCGCAGTACGGCATGTACACAATCGAGTAGTTTCTAAACGGGTTGTCCTTGGAGTCGAAGTCCCAGATTCCGACCCGACCCACGGGTGGCTCTTGGCCTTCGGAGAAGAAGTTGCAGCGGGTGAAGTCCTGCCAGCAGGCGCCGCCACCTTGGAGAAGAATGAGGAGCTTGGCTGGATTCCCCGCCCTGGTGAACACCGAGTAGTCCGTGCCCGCGATGCAGATTGGACCGTCCCCTCCGTCGGGGTCGAAGCTGTGTTTGGTCCAGCCGTCGCCCACGTCCTCCGAGCTGACAGGTGTGAACTCACCGAGATACTTGTCCACACCGGCGGCTCTGAGTTCCGCGGCCGCCTCGTCAGTGAGACCTCTGTTCGCGGAGTCGCCTTGCGCCCCCATCGGGGTCAGGACGCCAAGCGAAAGACCCAAGGCGATCAGCCCCAGCGTGTAGTTGAATCGAGACCGCATGCTTTTCTCCTCCTGCCGGAACTTATCGGCACTGCCGACCAGTGCTCCGCTCTGCGGAGGCCCACTGTCTTGCGATTCGCACAACCGTGTCAATGGTCGTTTTCGGACCTCGGGAGGTCCGCAGAAGTCCCTTCTCATTTCGTGCCCACTACGGCATGCTCGGGTGACCAAAGAATCTTAGGAGTTCCGCCATGAGCGTCCGTAGCTGTCTCATTTCAACTGTTCCCGCGGTCCTGCTTCTCACGAGCTTGGACGCTAGCGCAACGAAGGACAAAGGCGGTGATGCCGTCGAGATCCCCTGTCTCCAGGGCGAGGTCGAAGTGATCCTCGACAGGGACGGCGTGCCGCACATCTACGCGGCGAACGACCGAGATCTCTATTGCGCACAGGGGTACATCCATGCGCGGGACCGACTATTTCAAATGGACCTCACGCGCCGCGAAGTCAGCGGTGACTTGGCCGAGGTCTTGGGCCCAAGCGTCGTCGGTCGCGACGTTCAGAGCCGCACGGTTGGACTCCGACGCGCAGCGGAGCGAAGCAAGGACGAGGCGCTGATGCCTGGCGAGCTCGTTTTACTCGAGGCGTACGCCGCCGGCGTGAACGCCTCCATTGCGAACAATCCACTTCCAGTCGAATACGGACTGCTCGGCCTCACGTCGGTGCGACCGTGGACCGTGATCGACTCGCTGGTCATCGGTAAGGCGATCGCCGCACAGCTCTCGCTCGACATCGATACCGGTCCGACGTCGGACCTTCTGGACTACATTGGAGCACTGGGGAACTTCGCCGGTCCCGCGCTCTACTTCGACGTGCATCGTTCCGCGCCGATGGATCCGGCCTCGACGGTACCGGACGCTACCGGCGCGACGCCGTTCATCGCTCAGAATCTGAAGGCTAGCTCGGTGAAGCTCGCACGCATGGCCAAGGGCGCCAAACGTGTCCAGGAGAAGCTCGCGAAGGTGCCCTGGATCGCGCATGCGATGAACCGCCGGGAGCGTGAAATCGGGAGCAACGAGTGGGGCGTGGCGGGCGAGAACGCGGCAGGCGGTCGCCCGATCATCGCGAACGACCCACATCTTTCGCTCAACATCCCGGCCACGTTCTACGAGTGGCACCTCAATGTCGACGACGACCCTGCGGCGGGGCCCATGAACGTGAGTGGCATCGGATTCCCCGGGGCGCCCGGCGTCATCCTTGGACAAAACGAGCACGTCACCTGGGGCGCAACGACCAACCCCATGGATGTGAGCGACGTCTTCAGCGATCAGTTGATCGTGGGCGGCTGCCCAATGAGCCTCGCGTGCATCACGTCGGAGGGTAGCTTCTATCCCGTCAAGATCGAGCCCGCCGAGTACTTCGCAAATGTGAATGGGACTCTGCAGAAGATCACGGACGGGAACATCCTGACCGTCGACCACCCGTTCCGAAGCTTTGGGCCCATCCTCGACGTCACCGACCCATCCGTCTTCGTGAATGGAGGTGTGACCACCGCCCTCGTCCTTCAGTACACGGGCTTTCACCCGACTCGGGAGCTCTCGGCATTCGTCGCGTGGAACCGCGCCCGAAACCTCGGTGAGTTCTTGGCCGGGCTCGCAGACTTCGACGTCGGTTCGCAGAACTGGGCTTACGCGGACGACCAGGGGAACCTCGCGTACTTCTCGAGCGCCGAGAACCCTTTGCGCAAAGACCTGGAACAAGGAATTCCCGGTCAGCCCTTCTTCGTCCGCGACGGCTCAGGGCCTGAGAACTGGATCTTCCTCGGGGCTGCGCCCGCGGGTCAGGCGATCCCATTTGCGATCCTTCCCTTCGAAGAGATGCCGCAGACCGTCAATCCGGAGAAGGGCTTCTTTGTCAATGCGAACAACGATCCAGCTGGCGTGACCCTCGACAACGATCCGCTAAACCAGTACCGGGAGTCGAACCCCGACGCCATTTACTACCTGAATCCCTCGTACGCGATCGGCATGCGGGCGGGCCGCATCACGCGGCTCCTTCGCGACCAGATCGAGGCGGGTAAGAAAATCAAGTACGGAGACATGCAGCGCTTCCAGGCGAATAACCAGCAGCTCGATGCGGAGCTGATGACACCCTTCCTGTTGGAAGCGTTCGAAAACGCAGGCGCACCCGGCGCGCCTCCTGAGCTCGCCGCGCTCGCAGCCGATCCGAAGATCGCCGAGGCCGTCGGACGCCTGTCCCAGTGGGACTATTCGACCCCAACGGGCATCCCCGAGGGATACGATGCGCATGACAACAAGGGCAAGCGCACACCGTCAGTTCCCAAGAAGGAGGCGGAAGCCAGCGTCGCCGCGACCATCTACAATATGTGGCGAAGCAAAACCATTATCGACACAATCGACGCGCAGCTCGACAACTTCGGATTGGAAACGGGATCAGGCGACGCGCTTAAGACCCTCTTCTTCTTGCTCTCGCAAGACCCGTTTACCGGTCAGGGGACACTCTCGGGCACCGACCTCTTCCCGGTGATTCAGG
>CAMYMX010000395.1 GCA_947259605.1 uncultured Polyangiaceae bacterium
CCAATGACCGCGATCGGCGCAAGCCCGTGACGCACGCAGGTGTCGATCTCCGCAAGGCTGTAGGCGCTCGAGCCGTCGCCGTAGATCAGCCAGATCTCCTTGCCGGGGCGCACCAAGGATGCCCCGACCGCAAAGCCGCCGCCGACGCCGAGGGTTCCGAACACACCGGGGTCGAGCCAGGATAAAGGCTTACGCGGGCGCAGGATGTAGGACGCGGTCGCGACGAAATCGCCGCCGTCGACGACGAGCACCGCGTCGTCGGCCATCTTTTCCTCGATGCGCTGAAAAAGATGCAGCGGGTTGACGAGCTCCGTCGGCGCGTTCGCTTGTTGGCTGATCTCTTCGTCGCGTGCGACTTCGCGGGCCCGAAGCGTGTCGAACCAATCGGTCCAGGGGCCGAGGCCTTTGTCCGTGGCGCTCGCAAGCGCTCGGAGGAATTCACCAGCGTGCATGTGCACTGGAATCTCGGGACGCCGATTCTTTCGCATCTCGCTCGAGCTGAGGTTCGCCGCGACCAAGGTGGCCCCGCTCGAAATGCTTCGTCCGTAGCCCATGCGAAAATCGAACGGAAAGCCCGCGACGATGACCAGATCGGCTTCCTTGAGCGCGGCGGTTCGCTTGTGCCGGAGCTGAATGTCGCTGTGCCGGCCCAGCAAGCCGCGCGCCATGCCACCAAGCCAGGTGGGGATGCCGAGAGCCTCGACCGCGTCCGCGATCGGTTCGGGATCGCGGCAGTTGACGAGGGCCTGACTTCCGATCACCAGCGCCGGCCGGTCTGCCTTGCGAAGCAGCGAAGCGACTTTCTCGACGTGCGGGCTCTTGTTGCTTGGCTTCGGAGGAAGGGATTCGCGCGACGGGGGAATGATGCTCACATGCGGCTGATTGAACTGACGATACAGATGGCCGCGCATGTAGAGCTCGAGGGCCTTGGAGCCGAGGTTCTTGGCGTCCTTGACGCCGCTCTCGCTCATGAACATCTCCCGAACCATTTCTTCGGGGTAGAGCACGTCGATCGGAACCTCGATGAAGACGGGGCCTGGCACGCCGTCCTGCGCCAAATCCAAGGCCTTTTCGACGGTCGGGCCGATGCTGTGGACCTTCTTGATCGACACGGCCCACTTGGTGATCGACTCCATCAGCGAGATTTGGTCGATGTCTTGAAGCGCGCCGCGCCCTTTGAGCAAGGTCGCGGCCGCGCCACCGAAGATGAGAAGCGGAGACTGTGCCAGTTGGGCGTTTTTCACGGCAGTGATGGTGTTCGTCACGCCCGGGCCGGCGGTCACCGCAGCGACTCCGGGGACGCCCGTCATGCGCGCGACCGCGTCGGCTGCAAAGACGGCACTGACCTCGTCGCGAACATCGACCACTTGGATACCATGGGCCTCCGCGCCAACGAGAATGGGTGATATGTGCCCACCGCACAGGGTGAACAGCTGCTTCACCCCGCGAGATGCGAGGATCCGCCCAATGATCGCGCCGCCGTCGTCTGCCATCACTTACTCCCAGCTTCCTCCAGCACGTGTCGCTCGAGCACGAAACAGGTAAACGTTCCTTCGAAGACCTTTTCGGAATTAACGTTCGCTTCGACACGCACCTCGCGCTTACGGCCCGTTACCTCAAGCGTCCGTGCGCGTGCGATCATTCGATCCCCGACGCGAACCGGCTTGAGGAACCGGGTTTCGGCCGCACCCAGAACCACGTTGGGGTCGTTCACGGCAAGCATGGCGGCATAGTCGGCGAGGCCGAAGACGAAGCCGCCGTGAACGAGCCCCCGCGCATCGACCGCCATGGAGCCCGTGGCGTCCAGGGCCACGCGAGCCGATCCTTCATCGAGCGCCAGCAAGGTGCCGCACAATCCGGGATCGGCCTGCAGATGGGTCTTCGGGTCCATGGCCGCGCACGATTACACGAGCCGAGGGTCGAGAAAAGCAGGCTGAGGCCCGCACGCGGCCTTTATCGCTTGCCGATTGGGCGATCGAGTGTCTAATAGATGACTGAATTACTGTGGGATGGAGGGTCATGTGAACGAGCTTGCGCGTTACCTCATGGAAAACGCTTACATCGACTTCCAGGGCGGAATCACGATCGAGGAAGTCCGGAAGTTCTTGCGGGACGAAGACAGTCGCGAGTCTCGGGCCCTCCTGTCCAGGCTCATCGAGGAGAACGGATTGGATGACCTCATGGTGACGATTGCGGATTGCCTGAAGGAGTACATCCGAACAGGGATCAACGAGGACATCGTTCGGGCTCAGCTCACCACCTACAGCGAATCGTGAGTCCAGGGCATTGGCCCGAGATCTCTGCTAAGGTCGGCTTCCTGATGCGCTCCATTCTTCTGTGCGTTTCGTTGGTTTTCGCGTTGCTCGGCTGCGAGCGCTCAACCGAAGCCGACAGCGGACCCAAAGATGACCCTCCGGCGGTCAAGCCCGCCCCTGGGGCTTCCAAAGAGCCCATTCGTAGCTTGCCGCAGGTCGATACGAGTGCGCTCGACGATTTCACCGAGGGCATCTGGATCGACATGGTCAATGAGCTCCTCTCGCCTTGCGGCGAGCCGGTGAGCGTGGCGCGTTGCATTTCCGAGAATCGCAAGTGCAAGAAGTGCGTGCCGGCGGCCCGCTACATTGCCCGTCTGGTGAACGACGGGTACTCGCGCGACGAGCTTCGCAACATCTATCGCATTCGCTACGGGGACGACACCAAGGTCGAGAAGCTCACGGCGCACGATTCGCCGCTGCGCGGCTCCCCGATGGCGGAGGTCACGATGTACGAGTTCAGCGATTTTCAATGTCCGCACTGCAAGACGACGGCGCCGTACCTCAAGAAGATCGTCGAAGAGTCCAACGGCAAGGTGAAGTTGGTGTTCAAGCAGTATCCGCTGCCGGGCCATCCCAAGGCGCGCGACGCTTCCAAAGCGACCATCGCGGCGGAGAAGCAGGGAAAGTTTTGGGAAATGCACGACCTGCTCTTCAAGAATCAGGACGACCTTCAGACCGCGAACCTCGACGACTATGCCAAGCGGCTCGGGCTCGACGTGAAGCGGTTCAGGGCCGACATGCAGTCCAAGGAGACCGAGAAGAAGATCGAGGCAGACATTGCCGAAGGGCACGCAGTAGGCGTAGATTCGACCCCTTCGATCTACGTCAACGATCGCCGCTACATCTTCCCGCCGGACCAATTGAGCGCGTACGTACGTGAAGAGCTCGACCAGTGAATCGCGACGCGGCGGTCGCGTCGTAGCCCGATGAAGACTCTGCTCTGCGCTCTGGCAGTGATGCTACTGACCGCGTCCGGCGCGCGCGCGCTCACGTCGGGTGATGCCCCGCCCGCGATCGACATGCCCGATCAGACAGGGGAAAACGTTGAGCTGGCCGCGCTCAAAGGCAAGGTCGTGCTCGTCGATTTCTGGGCGTCGTGGTGCGGTCCCTGCAAGAAGGAGATGCCGGTCCTCGAGGCTCTGAACGTGAAGTACGCCGCGCAGGGGCTCGTGATCGTCGGCGTGAACATCGACAGCAGCTCAAAGAAGATGAACAAGTTTTTGAAAGGCACACCGGTGAGCTTTCGTATCGTTCACGATCGCAAGCTGGTCGTCGCAAACCGGTACGAACCCGAAACCATGCCCACCTCGTACTTCATCGGAAGGCACGGGACGGTTCGGTATGTTCACGAAGGGTTTGAGAAGGGGGACGCCGCGGGAATCGAGGAGCGGGTGAAGGCGCTGTTGGCGGAGGAATCGGGGCCGTAGGACCCGTGTCGGTTTTGGTTACACCGCCCGCCCACCCCCACCCGTAATCCTCCCTGGCGCGGCGGTCGCTGTGCTCCGCCTTGCCGGCGCTTCGCGCCGGGCTTCGCCCTGCGGGCTCGCGCTGCCGCCTGCCGTTTGGGAACGTTGTCTTGGTCCTGTCTCCGTACGGAGGGGCGCGGAAAAAGGCGCGATATGGGGCGGAGTCGGCGTGTGAGTGACAATCGGCAAGACAGCAGTCCGCTCCGATTGGCGCGAGCTCCGAGGGGCGGCTTGCGTGGCCTCAGGCCCCAAGCCCCTCCGGCCACCTCTGCAAGCCGCCCCGTCCGACGCAGCCCCGTGTCGC
>CAMYMX010000396.1 GCA_947259605.1 uncultured Polyangiaceae bacterium
CCTAGCGGACGGCGACCAGGCGAACGACGCTGGCCAAGCCCGTGTGGTACTGACCTTCGTGGATCTCGGCTTCGATTTGCTCGAGCTGGAGGATGTCGAGATCGGAGAAATCTTTTTGGAGGTCGGCGAGCGTGTAGAGAAGCTGAGCGTTGGGCGGGCCTCCCGTGCCGTAGCGGAGCTGCTCTGGGCTGTAGGCTTCGAGGAAGAGGTGGCCGCCGGGCTTTAGGGCCAAAACGAGCTTTCGATGGACGGTTCGTCGGATGCGCTCGTGCATGTGGGTGAAGATCAGCGCCACGGCGTCGAAGGACTCGGGTTCGAGGTGCGCGGTTTCGTAGTCGGCGACCTCGTAGTCGATGTGCACCCCGAAGCGGTCGGCGAGGCGCAGTGCTTTTTCACGACCCGCAGCGCTGAAATCGAATGCGTGGACGGCCCAGCCCTGTCGAGCGGCGTAGACCGCGTTCCGCCCCTCGCCCTCGCCTGGCAGAAGAAGACGCCCAGGGTCCGGGAGCCGGTCGAGGCAGGCCTTGAAAAACGCGTTTGGCTCTTCGCCGTAGGCGTACTCGTCGGCGCCGTATCGCTCTTCCCAGATGTTTTTCATGTTGGCCTCGTGAGGGGGGGCATGGGTGGGGCTCGTTCAGCACGACCACGTGGCGGCGTTGCCAGCGTCAATTGCTCGTGGCGAAGGCGGAACAATTACGTATGCGCAAGAATTGAACGCCCTGGTAGCACACCTTCACCGAAAAGGAGGGTGGTCGTGTTCAAGCGCAACCAACGGGAAGCCCAGATGTCGATGGAGAACATCAAGGAACGACTGGAGGTCTAGGCCGACATCAGCCGGGGAATTCCGGACTCGCGCGGTGAAATGGTGGCAAGTCGCGCAGCGCGATTCTACGCTGAGAGTACGTCTGCTTGGAGTGGGGGCAGGCAGCAAGGAACGTACGATGGCGAGAATGGGGATGTTTGTGCTTGCGACCGCGCTCTTCGTGTCGGTGGTCACGAGTGCCGATGCCGCGGAATACTACGTCGACCCGAGCGCGGGGAGCGCAGGAGAGGGAAGCGAGAGCAATCCGTGGCCCTCGCTGCAGGACGCCATTGACGCGGGCGACGTCGCCGCAGGCGATACGGTTTGGCTGATGTCGGGCGACTATGGTGAGCTCAGGATTGAATCCGCCAACAACACCGATACCGTCACCATCGCCGCCGTGAACGGGCAGGAGCCACGGTTCACGTCCGTTCTGGTTCGCGATAGCTCAGCCTGGACCTTGCGTGGGCTGCACGTCAGGGGCGAGAACGCGGGCTACCTGGTCGACGTCGACGGCAACAGCGAAGCAGTGCGCGTTGAAGCCTGCGTGCTGATGTCCACTGCGGACGCCTCGAGCTGGAGCGCCCAGGACTGGATCAACCGCGCCAGCAGCGGCATCAGCGTGGATGGGACGCGGATGACCATTCGCAACAACCTGCTGATGAACGTCGGCTACGGCATCAGCGTGTCTGCCGACCACTCCCTCGTCGAGGGCAACCTCATCGAGAACTTTTCGCGCGACGGGCTTCGCGGGCTCGGCGACCACTCCGTGTTTCAGTACAACACGGTGAAGAATTGCTACGCCGTGGACGACCACCACGATGACGGTTTTCAGTCGTGGTCGGTCGGCGATGGCGGAGTCGGGACAGGCGAGGTCGTCGGCATCGTGCTGCGCGGGAATACCTTCATCAACTACGAGGATCCGAACCAGCCGCACCGCGGCGCCTTGCAGGGGATCGGGTGCTTTGATGGCACCTTCGTCGACTGGGTGGTCGAGAACAACGTGGTGGTCACCGACCACTGGCACGGCATCACGCTGCTAGGTGCGCGCAACTCCACCATCACCAACAACACGGTGGTCGACCTCAACCAGGAACGGCCTGGCCCTCCATGGATCAGCATCGACGACCACAAGAACGGCACGGCCCCGACGGGATGCGTCGTGCGCAACAATCTGACCACCGCGCTCAACAACTCCGAGCAAGTCATCGAGGAAAACAACATCACGTTCGGCATGGATGAAGCGGCGGCGTTTTTCGTGGACTTCAACAACTTCGACTTTCATCTGCGCGAGGGCTCGGCCGCCGTCGACACCGGGACGACGACCGGCGCTCCAGACCTGGACCGAGACCTCATCCCTCGCCCGCAAGGAAACGGCGTCGACGTCGGCGCCTACGAGTGGCACGACGGTAGTGTAGAACCGCTCCCCTCCGATGGCGGCGTGCCAGGCTTGGGGCCGATGGTGGGCACGGGCGACTCCGGCGGCTGCGCGGTGCAAGGCGAGAGCCAACCCGGCGGGTGTCTCGTCCTGCTCGTTCTGCTCGTTCTGGCAGCGCTGCGGCGGCGGCGGCGATAGAAGACCAGCATTTGGAAAATCAAAACGAACGTACTCAGGACTGGTGCGAGGACGATGCCCTCGAAGCCAACTGCCTGAGGCTCGACACGGCTGAGCTCGACCCGTTCAGGGGCGCCCGCACTCCGAGGAAGCGCGGAGCTGCGTGATGACCGCCCGCCCTTCGGCCGCCTTGTAAAGAATGAAACGCCAATTACCCACGGAAGACGCGGCACGAATGTCCCAAGACATGCTTTGAAACCCTTGGCGATTGATCGGCGAGCTCCAGTCGGCGGAGCCGTCATCGTCGAAGTCGAGCTCGACCAAGAGCATGGCGCTCGGCTCGACGTCGGCGATGAGCTCGATGCGCACACAGCTGCCGGCCCCCTGTTTGGCGAGCTGAGAGATGACGACAGGCGCTCCGACGAGCTCGATGGCGTAGTCATGCTCGTGCCAGGTCGGCACTTGTCGGACCTCACCCTGCTCGACTTCCCATTCGCAAGGCTGCTCGCCGCACCAGAACTGGAAGGCCGGGTCTTCGAGGATGTCGGTTTCGCAATAGCTGCCCGTCGTCACGAGGATCGCGGGAAGCAGCACCAGTAGTGTGAATCGGTTCATCGGTTCCTCTTGAATCGTCCAGTGAAGCCGGCAATGAGCACTCCGCCTCCGCTCTGATGGCGGTCGCCGAGGAGGTTCTCGAGCGACGGTGCGAAGAAGTAGCCGCCTTGCGCGAAGAAGCCGAAATGCTTTGCCACCATGCCCTCGATGCCGAGCAGGCCCGCCAGGTTGTAGCTGACCTTGAGCTCCCTATACCTGACCCGGCCGGAATCGGCGCTCGTCTGCGTATACAGATGCGAGCCGGTGAAGGCCGGCCCTACCCCAAACTGAACGTAGCCACGGAAGCGTCCGTTGCGTGTCGGAAGAAATGCGCGTGCGTGAACGTCGAGCGCCCAGGAGTTCCAGTCGAATCGATCGTCGTCGCCGAGACCGCTCGGCCGATACCAGACTTGGTTGTCGAGCAAATTGGTCTGCAGGAGCAGGCTGAAGTACGGCAGCAGGATCTTCTCGACCGCGAACGACATGCGGTAGTGGCCCCCACGGCCTGGCGAGTAGCCGAAGGCGTCGAGGCGACGTGTGAAATTGGTGTCAGGCGCCCAGCCGCCGCCGAAGCCGATTTCGAAGCCCCAGGTTTGGTCGTCGGCGAAGCTTGGGTCGGCCTGGACGGGCGCTGCAGAAAGGAAGCAGGCCAAGCCAATGGGAATCGCGAAGGTCGATTTGGAAAGCATGTTTCGTACGATTGCAAACGCCGTGCCGTCCGAATCGCACAGCGGTTTCGTCGAGATCGGTGCGCGAACCGTGAATACGGTTCACAACCTGTTGCCGAGAGCCACTTCCGCGTTGAGCCATTTCGCGCAATTCGTGCGCCGTAGGGGCTCGGGATGGAGAGGCTCAGCTTTGGGGGTTGCTTCGGTCGAACGCTACACTGAATCGCGAGCTTTCTTGGATGCTCGGCGGTTGGGGGATTGATGATGAACTGGGGACGCACGCGCAGAGTTGCGCTTCTTTTTTCGTTCGTTGGGGCGACGGGATGCAGCGCTGGTGGCTACGAAGACGGCCCGCGCGGCGGCAGCAGCACGGGAGGGGAGCGCAATGCCATCTGTGCGGCGGGCGAATCTCGGGGCGAGGTGCAAGAGCCGGTGTTCATCGCCAACCTTACTGGCCAAACCAGCT
>CAMYMX010000397.1 GCA_947259605.1 uncultured Polyangiaceae bacterium
GAAGCGATTCATCGGGGCTGCGCTCGAGCTTGGCGGCAAAGACCCCGCCTACGTGTGCAGCGACGCCGACATCGAGCGGTCCGCAGCAAGCCTAGTCGACGGTGCGTTCTACAACGCCGGTCAATCCTGCTGCGGTATCGAGCGAATCTACGTGCATCACGACGTGTATGAGCCCTTTCTCGAAGCCTTCATGGCCGTGGCGAACGAGCTCACGCTCGGCGACCCGCGGGATGCCCTGACCACGCTTGGGCCGGTCGTTCGTATCCGCAACGCCGAAGGCATCCAGGCCCAAATCGAGGAAGCCATGGCGGCCGGCGCACGCGCCCTACTCGACCCAAGCCATTTCGAAGGCACCCAACGCGGCCTGCCGTACATGGCGCCGCAGGCGCTGGTCGACGTCGACCACTCGATGCGGATCATGAACGAAGAAACATTTGGCCCGGCGGTCGGTATCATGCAGGTG
Source organism: uncultured Polyangiaceae bacterium (assembly GCA_947259605.1). Taxonomy (GTDB): domain Bacteria; phylum Myxococcota_A; class Polyangia; order Polyangiales; family Houyiibacteriaceae; genus SG8-38. The sequence continues at coordinate 464 of CAMYMX010000397.1, forward strand.
CGGGATGACGCCGAAGCGATCGCTTTGATGAACGACAGCGACTACGGCCTCACGGCGTCGGTGTGGACGAGCGACCTCGACCGGGCGCAACGGATCGGCGCAAGCGTCGAAACCGGAACCTGGTACATGAATCGCTGCGACTACCTCGACCCGGAGCTCGCCTGGGTGGGGGTCAAGGACTCGGGCCGAGGCTGCAGCTTGTCCACGCTCGGTTATGCGCAGTTGACGCGACCCAAGTCCTTCCATCTGCGACACACCCCCGGGTAGCCTGGTCATCGCTGCCTGGGTCGCTATAGTCGGCCGCGATGAAGCCGCCCGTTCTTTGCTGCCGCCACGTTACAAAACGCTACGGGAAGTTCACGGCGCTGAAAGATCTGTCGCTGGAGGTCTACGAGGGCGAGATTTTCGCGCTTCTCGGTCCAAACGGCGCGGGGAAGTCGACCCTGATTCACTGCATCACGGGGCTGGCCAAGCAGACGCAAGGAAGTATCGAGGTATTGGGCTTCGACACGGTAAATGACTTCCGAACGACCCGCCGCCTGGTTGGCTTGGTGCCCCAAGAGATCGGCTACGACCCGTTCTTCACGCCCCTCGAAAGCTTGATGATTCAAATGGGGCTCATGGGAGTCGAACCGAATCGCAGTCGTGCGGAGAGCCTGCTCGAGACCTTTGCGCTGAGCGACAAACGCGATGCGTACACGCGGACGCTGTCCGGTGGGATGAAGCGGCGCCTGCTCGTGGCCAAGGCGCTCGTTCATGACCCGCGGCTGCTCTTCCTCGATGAACCGACCTCCGGCGTCGACGTCGAGCTACGCCGCGAGCTCTGGCAAGAGGTCGAGGACCTCCGTGCCGCGGGGACGACCATCGTATTGACCACGCACTACATCGAAGAAGCCGAAAAGCTTGCGGACCGCATCGGCATTCTTCACAAGGGCGAGCTCCTTCTGGTTGAAAGCCGCGAAAGCCTGCTGGAACGCCACGCCGGGCGCTCACTCGAAGAGATCTACCTGGAGCTGATCCGCAAGGCAGACGGAAGACACGCGGCATGAGCACGATCGCCCTCAAGACGCTGTTCCTCAAAGAGGTGCGGCGTTTCAGCAAAGTCTGGCTGCAGACCGTGCTGAGCCCTCTCGTGACGACGAGCCTCTACTTCCTGGTCTTCGGGGTTGCGCTGGGGTCCCGGCTTCGGGAGATTTCCGGCGTACCCTACATCCAATTCGTGGTGCCGGGGCTCGTCATGATGACGATGATTCGGGACTCCTTCCTAAACACCTCGTCCAGCCTGTTTCAGTCGAAGATCAACGGAACGATCACCGACATCCTGGTCGCGCCGATTGGCGCGCTGGAGATGGTGCTCGCATACGTGGGCGCCGCGATGATCAGGGCGATTATCGTCGGTGCTCTGGTGTACCTGGTCGCCCTTTCGTTCACCTGGTTTCCCCTGCACCACGTCGGCTGGACGCTCTTCTTCACGATTTTCGTGACCGCGACGCTCGCGCTCCTGGGAATGGTCGCCGCGCTTTGGGCGGAGAAGTTCGACCATCTCGCGATATTTCCGAACTTCGTGCTGCTCCCCTTGGCCTTCCTGGGTGGCGTCTTCTATTCGATCGATCTGCTCCCCGAGCCCTGGAACACCGTCAGCCGCCTCAATCCGTTGCTCTATATGGTGAACGGTCTACGGTACGGCTTCCTCGGCGTGGCAGACGTTTCGCCCGTCACGAGCGCCGGAGTCGTGCTCGTGTCGTTCCTCGTTGTCCTCGGTGCAGCAAGCGCGCTCCTGCGCAGTGGCTACAACCTACGGAGTTAGTCATCATGGGCAGGCCGGCATGAGCAGCAGCACCTATTTCGCGAATCCCGAGGCCCGCGCGTTTCTTCAGCGACGCGTCGCCATGTTTGGTCTGATCGGCGCCATCCTCGGGGGCACAGCCTTGGCCTTTCGCTTGGTCTTGGGAGTCCTGTTTGGGGTTCTCGAGGAACAGGTCAGCCAGCCCGGATTCCTGATCCACGCTGCCGCGATCGTACCCCTATTGGCGGTGTGGTTGATTTGCCGCCGTGGCAGCCTCTCGGTCAACACGATTCACGGGATCGAGAACACAGGCATCTTCCTCACCAGCGTTTGCTACATCGGCATGGGTCTGGACGTTCGACCCGAGGTCGGGGCCGATACGATCACCGCGTTCATTCTCGCGCTCGTGATGTTTGCCCGGAGCGTGTTCGTGCCGAGCTCCGCCAGGCGAACCACGATCCTCGGCATCCTCGTCGGAATCCCTCTCGTGGCGGCGATGTACTACCACTATTTGAGCGTCGACCTCGACATCTGGCGGATGTTCGGCTACCCGGCGGAGTCTGCCCAGCGCGTCGCGTCCGCTCAATCGGTGATCACGGTCATGTGGTGGACACTCACCGTGGGCCTCGCAGCCCTCGCGTCGAGGGTGATTCACCGATTGCGCAAAGAGGTGAGCGACATCCAAAGCCTCGGCCAATACAATCTCCGCCGCAAGCTCGGGGAAGGTGCGATGGGCGTCGTCTACGAGGCGCAGCACGGCATGTTGAAGCGGCCGACCGCGATCAAGCTGCTGCGGCCGGAGCTTGCCGACCCGGACGCTCTCGACCGCTTTCGTCGTGAGGTGCAGCTGACCGCAAAGCTCACCCACCCAAACACGGTCACGATCTACGACTACGGCCGGACGCCTGATGGGCTCTTCTACTATGCCATGGAGCTGCTGGACGGGGCGACCCTGAGCCAAGTGGTCAAAGCCGGCGGCCCGCAGCCGGTGGAACGGGCCGTACGCATTCTTCGTGACGCGGCGCTTGCGCTCAATGAGGCGCACCAAGTTGGGTTGATTCATCGCGACATCAAACCGAGCAACATCATGCTCGCGCGCCAGGGCGGCGTACGCGATGTGACGAAAGTCCTCGACTTCGGCCTCGTGAAGAATCTCGGCCAGGTCGATGACCTCGAAAAGACCAACACGATGTCGATCAAGGGCACGCCACACTACTTGAGTCCCGAGGCGATCCAGGAGCCGCAAGGGATCGACGCGCGCACCGATCTCTACGCGCTGGGCGCTGTGGGATACTACCTGCTTGCAGGCCGCCACGTGTTCGACGGGAAGACGATCATGGAAGTCTGCCTGCATCACATGCACACCAAGCCCATGCCGCTCTCGGAAGCGTCGCCGATGGAGATCCCCGCGGGGCTCGAGGCGCTCATCATGTCGTGTTTGGAAAAGGACCAAGCCGACAGGCCGGCTTCCGGACAGGAGCTCGCCGATGCCCTCGATCGACTCGCGGTCGCGCGCTGGACCCGCGCAGACGCCGAGGCCTGGTGGGACGCGTTCGGCGGCCAAATCGAGCAGCGCTCCGAGCCGCTCACCGCAAGCCCCACCGAGCAAACCGTCGCCGTAGACCTCGACGAACGCTGAGAAGTTGCGTGATTCCATTGGCTTGAAAGCGTAGAGACCGTCCCTCTTGACCGTCGGGGGGGTTGGCCGCAGAATGGTTGGGCAATGGTTCATGACCCGATCGCTATGACCGATTCGATGGACGCGCGTCGCGCGGGCCTCGTCGGTGGTGTTGTAGTCGTAGTCGGCCTCATTATTAGCCTCCTGCTCGTT
>CAMYMX010000398.1 GCA_947259605.1 uncultured Polyangiaceae bacterium
GCTCTCCGCTTCGAGCTGGCGGAGTTGGCTTAGTTTGCGCGCGCTTGCTTGCACCGGCTTTTCCTAGGGCAGACGTCGATTGGACGCCAGTCTATACGCGAGATTTGCGCGAGTTCAATCCCGAAGGTCCCTGGTGAAAGCAGTGCGCGCGCGGTCATGCTAAGAACGGAGCTGCATCAAATGTCGGCTATCGTTTGGATGGATATGGAGATGTCAGGGCTCGAACCCGAGACCGATCGCATCTTGGAGGTCGCGGTCCTGGTCACCGATGGCGAGCTCAACGTCGTCGCCGAGGGGCCCAATCTCGTGCTGCATCAGTCGGAGGCGGTCCTCTCGGCGATGGATGAGTGGAACACGTCGCATCACGGGCAATCGGGTCTGACCCAGCGTGTTCGCGAGTCGACCGTCGACGAGGCCCAAGCGACCGCCGCGCTTCTCGACTTTTTCTCCGAGCACACCAAGAAGAAGAAAGCACCGCTCGCCGGCAACTCGATTCATCAAGACCGCCGCTTCTTGGCCCGCTACGTTCCCGAAGTCGAGGACTGGCTCCATTACCGAAACGTCGACGTTTCGACGATCAAAGAGCTCGCGCGGCGCTGGTACCCGACGCAATACGCGGGGCGCCCGACCAAGAAGGGCAGCCATCGTGCGATGGACGACTTGAGGGAGTCGATCGAGGAGCTCAAGTATTATCGGAAGGCCTTGTTCCTTCCCAGGGAACCATGAGGCTCGGGGCGCTGCTGTTGCTGATTTGCGTGGGCTGCGCGGGAGCCGTGAAGCCTGACCCGCAGACCGCCGAGTCGATCGTCCGCAGTCAGTCGGCGCCAATTTCCCTAGTCGATGCGGCGACCGGAAAGTCGATCGAACTGGAGGCCTTTCTTGCTGGGCTGCGAACCAAAACGGTCGTCTACGTGGGAGAGCGCCACGACAATCCCGGCGACCACGGCGTCCAGTATGCAATCCTCCGGCAACTGCATCGGGAGGAGACATCCCTCGCGATCGGAATGGAGATGTTCCAAGCTCCGTTCCAGGAGCCGCTCGACAAATGGAGCGCCGGCGAAATCGACGAGACCGTGCTCCGGCGCGAGACCGAGTATGACAAGCGCTGGGGCTTCGACTTCAGCATGTATCGTCCGATCCTCGAGTACGCGCGGAGCCGGGGTATCGAGGTCGTCGCGCTCAACGCCCCGAAGGAGCTCGCCTTTGCCGTCGCAAAGAACGGTGTCGCCGGCCTGCCTCCGGACATGGCCTCGGACTTGCCAGAGCTCGACCTCGAGAACGAGGAGCACCGCGGGCTTTTCGACGCCGAGTTCGACGTCGGGGAGCACGCGGCAGAGGACGGAGTCGATCGGTACTACCAAGCGCAGGTCGTTTGGGATGAAACGATGGGTTCGCGCGTGGCCGAAACGCTCGGGCGGGGCGACGGGCCTGCCAAGATGGTCGTGTTTGCGGGTCGGGTGCACGTGAAGCGGGGCCTGGGCATCCCGGACCGAGCGGCAAAGCGCGGCGCGACTCCCTATGCCGTGGTCCTTCCAGTGACCAAGCAAGAGCTCAAAGCGGAGCTGAAATTGCCCCCGGAACAACGTTCGGCGGACTATTTCTGGGCTCTGGAGCGCTGAATTCACGCCCGTTTGCGCTTCGGCCCCGCGCAAACTAGAACACGTTTCAGTTTCGGCCGGCCCGGCCGGGCTAGGCGTCCGAAGCCTCGCGCCCGGAACCGCCGAAAGGAACTTCCATGACGGATTGCTTCATCTACGATGCCGTGCGCACCCCTCGCGGCAAAGGACGGAAGAAGGACGGCGCGCTCGCCGATGCACCGCCTTTGCGCATGGCCAAGACCGTCCTCCGGGCGCTGCCGGAACGATCGGACTTCGACAGCAAGGAGATCGAAGACGTGATTCTCGGCTGCGTCGAACCCGTAGGGGAGCAGGGTGCCAACGTCGGTCGAATGGCCGCCCTGATCTCGGGATACGACGATAGCGTTCCCGGCGTGCAGCTCAATCGATTTTGCTCCTCGGGCCTCGAAGCGGTGAACATCGCGGCCGCCAAGGTGAAAGCCGGCGATGTGGATCTCATCGTGGGTGGCGGGATGGAGAGCATGAGCCGGATTGCAATGGGGGCTGCAGGAGGTGCTTGGTCAACCGACCCTGAGCTCGCCTGGGGGACATCGTTCGTGCCTCAGGGGATTGGCGCCGACCTGATCGCGACCAAGCACGGGTACAGCCGTCGCGAAGTCGACTCCTTCGCTGTGGAGAGCCAACGCCGCGCGGCAGCCGCGTGGGAGGGCGATCACTTCGGCAAGTCGATCATTCCGGTGAAGGATTGCATTGGCGTCACCATGCTCGCGCGCGACGAGCACATGCGCCCAGGCACGACCCTGCAAGACCTCTCGCAGCTCTAACCGAGCTTTTAGATGATGGGCCGGAACTTTGGCTTCGATGCGGTCGCGATTCAGAAGCACCCGGACGTCGAGCAGATCGATCACGTCCATCATGCAGGCAACTCATCGGGCATCGTCGACGGCGCCGCGGCGGTCTTGCTGGGAAGCAGGGACGCTGGGAAGCGCCTCGGGCTAGAGCCGCGCGCGAGGATCGTGAGGTCCGCCACCGTCGGCAGCGAGCCTTGCATCATGCTCACCGGTCCGATGCCCGCCTCTCGGAAGGCTTTGGCAAAGGCCGGCATGAAGGCGTCCGACATCGACCTTTGGGAGATCAACGAGGCGTTTTCCGCGGTTTGTATCCTCTTCATGGAGGAGATGGGAATCGACCATTCGGTGACCAACGTGAACGGCGGCGCCATTGCCTTCGGGCATCCCTTGGGCGCCACAGGCGCGATGCTCCTCGGAACCATGGTCGACGAGCTGGAGCGGCGCGACCTCAACACTGCGCTGATCACCTTGTGCGTTGGCGCCGGCATGGGCACTTCAACCATCATCGAGCGGGTTTAAGGCAATGGCGATTATCGACTATCGAGTGGAAGACGGAGCGGCGATCCTCAGCTGGGACGACGAGGACCGTCCGATGAACGTGCTCAGCGGCGATGCGCTCGCCGAGCTCAGCGCTGCGGTTGAGAAGGCCGTCGCGGACGACCAGGTGAAGGGCATCATTCTCACGTCGGGCAAGCAGGGCGTCTTCGTCGCCGGCGGTGACCTTCAGCAAATCGAATCGCTAGGCTCCGGGCCGATCGATGCGGCCGACCTCTTGAAGCGCACGGGCGCGGTTCTCGATCAACTTCGACGGATGGAAACATGCGGCAAGCCGGTGGTCGCTGCGCTCAACGGCGTCACGCTAGGCGGCGGCTATGAGATCGCGCTCGCCTGCCATCGCAGGATTCTCGTCGATCAGCGGCACGCGCAGGTTGGTTTGCCAGAGGCGGGTCTCGGCCTGATGCCGGGCGCCGGTGGCACGCAGCGGCTTCCGCGCCTGATCGGCGTGCGGGGTGCGCTTGGGCTGATCATGCAGGGGAAGCAGCTCGGCCCGGACAAGGCGCTCGAACAGGGCCTCGTCGACCAGCTCGTCGAGCCGGCGAACTTGATCCCCGCTGCAAAGAAATGGATCCAAGAGGACGGCAACGCGACGCAACCCTGGGACCGGAAGCGTTACGAGGTGCCTGGCGGCGGCGCCGGCTCGGTTGCCTTTGCGCAGACCCTGATGGGCTCGAACGCAATGACCCACGCGGCCACCTTCGGAAACATGCCCTCGCAGCAAGCGATCCTGCAGGCGGTCTATGAAGGCCTCGGCCTTCCCATGGAACGGGCGGGCAAGGTCGAGACGCGACAGTTCATTCGCGTCCTTCAGGACCCGACGGCGCGCAGCATGCTCCGTACGCTGTTTTTCAGCCTTCAAGAGTGTCAGAAGGGTGCGCGCAGACCCAAGGGCGTGCCCCGCTTCGACGTGAAGAAGGTCGGCATCATCGGCGCCGGCCTGATGGGGCAGGGCATCGCGCACGTTTCCGCGAAGGTGGGGATCGACGTCGTCTTGCTCGATCGGGACTTGGCCAGCGCCGAGCGTGGCAAAGAGAAGGTTGCCCAGACCCTGGAACGCCGCCTCGCGAAGGGCCGCACCACTGCGGATCGCG
>CAMYMX010000399.1 GCA_947259605.1 uncultured Polyangiaceae bacterium
TGCGGTCGATCGGGGCCCGACTCACTTGGATGTGTGACCGCAGGGCACGATCCCTGTGGCGCCGTTGGCACAGTCTGCTCAAACGGCCAGAGCGAGCTCTGCTCGACATCCGCGGGACGCAGCTGTGATATCCTCGTCCGATGCCATTTCTCGTCGGTTGCTTGGCGCTGGGCACGCCGCGTTTTGCCATCGTCTTGGTCGTCCTCTTCAGCGACTACATCGGGACGGCATACGAATCGACGATCTGGCCGCTGCTCGGGTTCTTCTTCATGCCGCTGACGACGCTCTCCTATGCGTTCGCCATCAACAGCAACGGCTCGGTCGACGGCATGTACCTGGTCCTCGTCGTCGTGACGGTGCTCCTCGATCTCGGCTTGGTGGGTGCGGGCTCGAAGACCAAGTGGCGGGATTGAATCCACAGTTTGCTAGGCGATTTCATGTACCCTAAGCGGGCATGGGTACCACCGCTGGCAGAATGAACAACCAGGAGTTCGCTCGATGGTGGGTGCGGGCGTGGTCGAATCGAGACGTTGACGCCGTCGCGGATTGTTTCGCTGAAACCGTTCGATTCGTGAGTCCGCGGGCGGCGGAAGTGACCGGCAAACCCGTGGTGGTTGGACGCCAGGCGCTGCGAGACTACTGGCGACGCGCTGTGGCAGGCGCCAAATCAATCGAGTTCCAGCTCGATCAGTTATTGGAAGACGCAGATGGCAAGCGCATCGTGATCGTGTACACCTCGGACATCGACGGCCGACGGAAGCGTGCCTGCGAGTTCATGCAATTCGACGATGAACGCGAGATCGTGGCCGCCGAAGCCATGCACGGCTGCCTGTTGCCGTAGACAGATCTTGAGTCATCTGCCCCACACGGAGAAAAACATGACGCTGTTCTATTGGCATATTGTTCTGAACCTCGGCTTGGTAACCGTGTTGGCGATGAATATTTCGCGCTTGAGGTTGCGTGAGCGCGTTGGACTGGGTGATGGCGGCAAGCTGGCTCTCAAGAAGGCAATAAGACCACACGCCAATGCTTTGGAACATGTATTGCCATTCAGCTTCATGGTATTCGTTGCAGCTTCGCTGGAAATCAACGAACGCTGCCTGCTGATTCTGATAGTGGCTTTTTTTGCCTCACGACTCGTTCATGCGGCGAGCTATCTGTACAGCAGTGACATTGCAAGGCAGCTCAGCGCGTCGGTCACGTACCTGTGTGAGCTGGCAGCGCTGGTGAGTATCGTCGCCGTTCTCGTTATGAGGATGTGACCCCCGGTGACCTCGCCGGCGGGCGAGACCACGTGACATGAAATGGGGAGGACCGAAGTCCTCCCCTTTCTTGTTTTACGTGGCGTCCTCCATCACTCCGAGGTGGAACCAAGTCTTGGAGATCGTTACAGATTGGGATGGGTTCCGGGGGTTGGCGGCGTGCGGAGCAAGGGGAACGGCTCGTCCGTGCAGCGGAGCATTGCACCATGGTCGCCGAAGTGGTTCGATGTGCCGCGACTTGGAGAGCAGCTTATGACACGCCCCGTACGCTTCCTTGTGATCGCAATCTTGCTCAGCTCCTGCAGCGAATCGACGAGCGCGCCAACAGCCCCGCGCACGGCTCTGGTCGAGACAACCACGGGTCCCGTCCAAGGCCAGGACGACGGTAATCTCTACACGTACTTCGGGATCCCCTACGCCGCTCCGCCCGTCGGTCGACTTCGCTGGAAGCCCCCACAGCCGGTGACACCGTGGACCGAGGCGCTCGAAACGATCGTCCCGGAAGAGCCTGTGATTCCTGGCGCTCCGCCTGTCATCCCGGTTCCCAAGTGCCCGCAGACCCTGTTCGGCGGTGACGTATCTGCCGGCTTTGTCGGCCCGGTTGATGAGGACTGCCTCTATCTCAATGTCGTCACGCCAAAGATGGGAAGCGCACTCCCGGTCATGGTCTGGATTCACGGCGGGGGGAATGTTCTCGGCGAGGGTTTGCAAGCCGACGGCGGGACCTCGGGCACCAGGCTCGCTGAAACGGCAAACGTGGTCGTTGTCAGCATGAACTATCGCTTTGGCCCCTTTGGCTTTCTCGCCCACGAAGCCTTGACCGAAGAAAGCGAGCACGACGCGTCGGGCAACTATGGCTTGATGGACCAAGTGGCTGCTCTGCGGTGGGTACGCGACAACATCGAGGCGTTCGGCGGCGATCCCGACAACATCACCATCTTCGGAGAATCGGCAGGTGGCCTCAATACCTGTGCTTTGACGATGTCGCCGCACGCGAAGGGGCTTTTTCATCGGGCCATCATGCAAAGCGGTACGTGCTACCGGCCCTGGCCGATGCTTGAAGCCGCCCACGCCCACGGTGAGCGCTTTGCGGAGCTCGCGGGTTGCGACACCGAGTCCGATGTCCTGGCCTGCTTGCGCGGCAAGTCTTGGAAAGAGCTTCACGACGCCTGGGCACCCGATCCGGCCGAAGTCGGTTTCATCGGGTACGCGTTCGTGTTGATCGATCTCGAGCGCAAGTACCAGCAATGGTCACCGATCCTCGATGGCGATTTCTTCGAGGAGCAACCCATTGCGAGCATGAAGAACGGTACTTTCAACCAGGTGCCCTTGATGATTGGCTTCACCAGCGAGGAAGGCCGTCTGTTCGGGTGGTTGGCGGAGGATGAAGCGGTCGGGGCAGGGTTCGACATCGACGAGAACAACTACCGAGACCTCATCGCATACATCCTCGGAGACAATATATCGCTTGCGGACAGCGCCGTAGCGGGGCCTTACGCGGCCTCCAAGTTCCCCGATCCGGGAGACGCCTACGCCTCGGCAGCCACCGACGCGTTATTTCGCTGCCCCGTGTTGGAGCAGGCGAGCACCACCTCGGCGCACGTGCCCACGTACATCTACGAGTTCCGGTACCCGAACGCCGACTTCGCGCTCGACAACATTGCGCCTCTACCGAGCCTCAATCGCTCTCAGTTTGTCGGCTGGGGGGACGGCGCGTTCCACTCGGCCGACATCCAGTACGTCTTCGGCGTCCCCTCTCTGCAGACGAAGGACGAGTTCGCACCTGGGACGGTTGACGCCCAGCTCTGGGAGACGATGCGCGGCTACTTTGCCCGATTCGCGCGAACCGGTGATCCCAACGGCGACGGCACGACGGAGTGGCCCCAGTTCTCGAACGACGACCCCCGCATGCTTGCACTCGACTCCACGATAGAGACCGCAAACGACGGCCCCTTCGAGGCGTGTGCGTTCTGGGAAGGCACCGACTACCTGATTCCCAGCTACTGAGGTCGCCACGCCGGCTCCGCGGCGCCCGTCAACGAAAACGTCCGGCCGAAGCCGGTCTTGCACCGCACCGCAAACAAGAAGGCCCCGAGACCATTTGTGATCTCGGGGCCGGCGTCCCCAATGATGCCGAGTTGGAACCAAGTCGTGGGGTTCCTTACGGATTGGGAAGGGCTTCGGAGGCTGGCTGCGTGAGGCCAGAAGGCGGTCACCGACTAGCGACGACGAGGTCGGCCGTTTCTAGCGGCTTCTCGTCGTTGCAGTACCGCTCGAACGCGGGCCACCATATTCGATCGAAGACTTCGACCGGCCTCTCGTCGCCTAGCTCAAGTCGGCGTCGCTTGAAACGATCCCTCGCGACCGAAGGCTCAGTTTCGAGGAAAACCTTGAAATCCAAGATCTGGGGTAGGGGCTGCCTGAACAGGAAGACGCCTTCGACGATCACATATCGAGTTCGCTCCTTCGCTATCTTGATCGCTTCAAAGAGCGCCCGGTAGTCCACGCTGGAGTGGTAGTACTTGTCGAGATGAGCAGCGGTAAGCTCCCCGCGAGCAAAAGCTTCGTACACCTCGTCTTGCACGTCATCTTCGTTGAAGTCGTCCACGTGAAGCAGGTGGGCCGCACGACCTTGATCCAAGAGGAACCGCTGAATGCCCAGTGCGAAGGTGGTCTTGCCCGCGCCATCCAAGCCGTTGATGCCAATAGCCCCGGAGTTGTCTCGTACCCAGCCGCGCAGAGCTGGTGGAACGCCTAAGCCAACAGGGTTGATCTGCATTGGTGAATTGACG
>CAMYMX010000400.1 GCA_947259605.1 uncultured Polyangiaceae bacterium
GTGTCAACGTCGTGAGCCAGCGTCTCGGCTATCTGGTGCGTTCCGGCAATCCCGATGCAATCGACTCGATTGCACCCATGGCCTTTGGCAACCTCGCGTTGGATTTGGTCGCTTCCGGAACTTCAGGCCGGCTGATCTCCGTCCACAATGGTCGGTACGGCAGCGTCCCGATGGAAAAAATCATCGGCACTAAGAAGGTCGTCGACGTCGAGCAATACTACGACATCGGACGCATGCGTCCGAAGTACACCGCATTCAACGGTCTCCCGCTCTTCATCATGGCGAGCGACTAGTAAACGATCCGCCTGATGGCTTCCCGTTACCGCCGTCTTCGCGCGCGTGCGCTCAAGGCCATGTTCAAGGCCCATGCCGAGGTCTACGAACGCAGCGGCGGGCGTATTGGAGCATGGCTCGGGCTACCCACCTTGCTGTTGTCGGTCACGGGCCGAAAGTCGGGCAAGACCTACGCGACGCCACTGGTCTACTTCGAAGACGGCGACTCATACGTAGTGGTAGGCTCCGATGGAGCGGCGAAGCGCGACCCACAGTGGTGGAAGAACCTCCGGGTCGATCCCAACTGTGAAGTTCGGGTAGGCCGGAAGAAGCTTTCAGCGAAAGCGTCACTTGCGAGCGGCGCCAATCGTGAGCGCCTCTGGGAAATCGGGAAAACGGTGAACCCGATGTGGTCGAAATACCAGACGCGGACCGATCGCACGCTTCCGGTCGTGGTGCTGACGCCGCGGGACGGATGAGCCCGGGCGAGAATCGCGGTCGTAGCGTTTACCGACGGTGGGTAGCGGTTCCGTATCCGGGTATTCGGATCATGGCCGGCGGATTCGCCAACTCCGGCACGTAGAGGATGCCGCCAGGTAGGTGCGAAACGCTCACCAGCGTTGCGCTCAGCTCGTCGCTCTGACCCGCCGCGCCGACCCATTCGACGGTCACCGGCTCCCCGAGCGGCGCGCTGTCGACCCAAATCGTTTCGCCGATGCTGAGCGTACCGTCGACATCGATGATGACGGGCCGAAGGGCGAGGGGCGTTGTCGCGCGCTTGAGCGAGGCTGCCGACGAAGCCGTTACCGAGACGAGTCGGTCGTAGAGCTTGTCGTAGCTGTAGTCACTGATCCAGACGGGGCCGCAGTAGCCCATCACATCGCGGTGCTGATTATCGAGAAGGCGTTGCGCCGCGATGTCGAAACCAACGACGCCAATCCCGCCGCTGCTGTAGGGGAAGTCAGGATCTGTGCCTGATGCCCCGCCGCACGGCGCATGCGACAGCCCGAGCGTGTGACCGCTCTCGTGCACGAACGTGTCCGTGCCGTTTTCGTAGAGCAGGCCGATGGCGGCGCGGTTGAAGGTGTCAGCAGCGCTCGGCACAGGGCCAAGGCCGGCGACGCAACCTCGTGCGCAGAAGTCGGCCGGATCGTCGCTGGGGCGGACCGCACAATAGTAATACGTATTCGAGGCAGCGCCGTCGTTGGCACGAAGCGAGAGGCACTCGTTGAGCAGATTGGACCATCCTCGTCCATCCGCCCCGATCACGTTGTCGAAGTCGAGCGGTGCTTGGCGGATCGAGACGTCGAGATCAGTAAGCGGAAACATGCCATACATCCGTTCCCTGAAGCGCGCGACGGTTCCGCCATCGGTGGTCGGCGTGCGGTCGGAGCCATCCGCTCGATAGCGAACGGGCACGAGGACGATTCGAAACGGACCCGGAGCCGCCTCCGCATCGAGCGACTCGGCATCGAAGTCCGGGTAGCGGCCGTCACTGACGGCGCCGGCGTAGGAGCCGCAGGGATCGAGCTCCCAAAGCTCCACAGAGAAGGTCGTGCTCTCGTCGAGCTCGCCTGGCGCAAGCGCGAAATTGATGGTGCTATCGAAATCTGTCGCGGTCGACGCAACGGTGACACGCGCCTGCGCGTCTCTGACCGTCCCGCTCAGTGTGAGTCGCGCGTTCACATCGCGCGCCTGCCAGCCGGGCTGCGGTTGGACGAACACACGGAGGACACCTTCCCGCTCTGCGACAACGGGAGCCCGGCGCGCGTTCACGGATACCGAGTTGTCGACGAGCGGAACCGACACGCCTTGATTGACGGTGACGTCGATAATGCGCAGCGCCCGAACCGCCAATGGAGGCGCCGTCGCCGGATCGCAGTCCGGGGGTGGAACACTTGCATCCGGCGTCGAGCCTGCGTCGGGTACCACGGTTTGACCGGCATCGAGATCAGGTTCGACCCCCACGCCGGCATCGCGGTCGATGCGAGGCGGTGCCGCTCCGGCGATCCCCGGGGGCTCCGGGCCACCTCCGTCTCCGATCACACCATTACAGCCGGAAAGCAGCAAAGCGCAGAGCGCCAGCTTCGAACCGCTTCCGAAAGGCATCTACTCAAGCTAGTGCGCCCACCCCGACCTGCCCGTATTTTCTTGTGCTGCTTTGTAAAAACGGGACATTTGGTGGCGTTCCAAACAGAGATGTGATGAAAGGTTCGGCATTCTTTTTCGATTGAAATGGGTCCCATGTGAGTCTGTTCGCTCATCCGCGCACGCCGGAGAGAGGAGCAAGTCATGAAGCAGTCCGCCGTTGCCGTCCCGCTAACCCTCGCGGCCTTGCCTCTACTCGCCCTGGTGGCGGGCTGCGACCAGCTCGCGGATCTGGCCGACCGGTTCGCCGATGCCGTCATTCCCGCGGAACCTCAAGCGGCGCCGCCAAGCGAGCCAGAGGTGGAAGAAGCAGATGCCGAGCTCCCTGAGAGGCCCGCGACATCGACCGCGCGATCCGAAACCGATGTGATCAGCTTCCGGAGCATCTTGGAGAACAAGCAAATGACCCAGCGCGAACGAATTAGGGCGTTCGAGAATCTCGATCCGGCTGCGCTGCAAAAACCGGTCGCAAAGAGCAATGTCAGCGCTGCCCCGCAGAGACAAGGCGCCGAGCGAACCGCCGGAAATAGTGAGCCAGCCGACTGGGAGCTCGCCACTGCACGCCGCCGGGTTCCGGTCGTGATGTATTCGACCGACTGGTGCGGCGTCTGTAAGCGAGCGCGGGCGTATTTCGAAGAAAAGCGGATCGCGTTCGAGGAGCACGACGTCGACCGAGACCCTGCCGCCCGCGCGGAGTACGAGAGATTGAATCCGCGACGCAGCGTACCGACGATCAAAATTGCCGACGAAGTGGTCGTCGGCTTCAGTGCGGTAGCGGTCGAACGCGCCCTGGACGCTGCCGCAAGAGCTCGGCTCAACTAGTTACGATAGAGAAGCGACCGCGCTCGAGATCCGTCCACATCGAGACCTGCGCGGAGTGGATAGCTGATTCAAATGCTCTCTCCGCGGAGCCCAGGGTCGAGATAGAAGCGAGTTCTGCGCAATTGACTGCCCTAAATGCGCGAAGAGACGGCCGAAAGAGCACACGAGAGTGGCGCGATGTAAAAGGCCACGGCTGGCGTCGTAATTGCGCGAATTCGCCGAGGACCTCATGCTGAAAGTAGGTGGAACAAGGAGACCGGAAGGCCGCCGACTTCGAGGTGGCGATCGTGGGCGCTGGGTTCTCGGGCCTCTGCATGGCGATCAAGCTGAAACAGGCCGGCATCCATTCGTTCGTCATCCTGGAAAAGGCAGACGAAGTGGGTGGGACGTGGCGGGAAAACACATATCCCGGCTGTGCGTGCGACGTACAGTCTCACCTCTACTCCTATTCGTTCGAAGGAAACCCCAACTGGTCGCAGAAGTTTGCGCCGTGGAACGAGATTCAAGGCTACATCCTCGATTGCGTCGACAAGCGCGACCTTCGGCCTCACATTCGTTTTGATCACAGAGTGATCGAGGCCAGGTTTGACGAAGACGACTGCCGGTGGTGCATACGCGCCGAAAACGGCAATACGTTCACTGCGAATGCATTCGTGCTTGGCACCGGTCCCTTGCACGTGCCGTTGATCCCCGGGATTCCCGGTCTAGACGCGTTCAAAGGCAAGATGTTCCACTCCTCCCGATGGGCCCACGACTACGACTTCCGAGGAAAGACGGTTGCTTCGATAGGCACTGGCGGCAGCGC
>CAMYMX010000401.1 GCA_947259605.1 uncultured Polyangiaceae bacterium
GTCTCGCTCTCGAAGTATCGCCGTGCCTCGCCCATGAACATGTCGGCGCCCGGGAACGCCGAACCGAAGATGACGCCCGTCTCGTCTTGCATCGCCACGGGCAAACCCCAGCGGTCGGGCAGCTTCGTTCCCTTACTTGTCGTCTTGTAGTGCATCACGAGCGGAATGCCGGCGTCGCGCAACGCTTCGACGCCCGCCGCGATTGCCATTTTGGTGGTTGAGTCCATTGCGGCTGCGCGCTCCTCGGGAATGCCGAAGTCGCTCGACAGGGCGATGTCGCCACCCCGGCCGGCAAGCTTGATCACCTCGGCGGGCGAGTCGATCGTTTCGAAACGCGGCCCGCCTTTTTCGGACTTCACGAGGCGGGTGATTTTCTTGTCGGCCATTGCACGGCGAAGTCCCAGCGGGATCGCATCGATGAAGCTCTGACCGTGCAGCATGCGGTCGACGTTCTCGTCCCCAAAGACCTTGTCCCCGCCGGGCAAGCCAATGGCCGCTCCGGTGACGACCACCGGCTCTCCGGAATCGACAGCCGTTCCGCCGCGGTAGATCTCCATTCCCTGGTCGAGGAAGTCCGCGAACAAGCGGCCGAGTTGAGCATAGCGGTCGCCGCCCGCGGCGGATGACGCCGACCGAGGCGCCCGCCGCGACGGAGCGGTGACCGGCTGTGGGGGTGCCGTCGCCAGTGAAGCAGCCCCACGCGCACGCGCTCCGTTGCTGCTCAGCTCCTGTATCCTGCGCTCGCTCTTGGCTGCGCCGTGCCCGCTGGCGTACAGCCCGGTGAGCGCAGCGTTGAAGGCGGAGACGTCGCCGAGCTTCGGGTGGTTGGTAAACAAGGACAAGGTGTCGGCCTTGCCGCCAAGCACGTCTTCCGCAAATCGTGCAAGCGCCGACTTCGGACCCACTTCGACGAACACCCGTGCCCCTGCGTCGTACAGAGTCTCGAGCCCCTTCACGAATTGCACCGGCGAGGCGATTTGCCGCCCGAGGAGCTCGATCATCTCCTCTGCGACGTTCGGCCCCATCGGGTAGAACTCCCCGCTGACGTTGGCGACAATTGGAATCTTTGGGGATTCGATGCCGAGCCGTGCGATCTCCTTCTTGAGCGGCCCGCTTGCAGGGGCGACGACCTCGGTGTGGAACGCGTGACTGACCGGCAGGGGAATCGCCTGGTGACCGGCCTTGGTGATCGCCTCGATCGCCGCCGTCACACCCGGTGTCGAACCACCGATCACCGATTGGCCGAAGCTATTGATGTTGGCGATGACGACGTATCCATCGACCGAGCTCACGATCGCCTGCACGTCGTCGATCGGCGCGAGGACGGCGGCCATCAAGCCGTTGTCGTCGACCGAAACCTTGGTCATCTCCCGTCCACGGGCGCTGACCGCCTCGAGTGCCTCGCGAAAGCCGAGCGCGCCGCTAGCGACCAACGCTCCGTACTCCCCGAGGCTGTGTCCCATCACCATGTCCGGCGTCGTGCCGTAGGCGGCGAGCAATCGCGTCAGCGCAAGGTCGGTTGCGAGCACGGCCGGCTGGGTAATCGCGGTCTGCCGAAGCGCTTCGTCGGCTTCTGCGACGGCCGCCTTGTCGTTCGGGTCGACGAAGATGATCTCGCTCAGCGGCTGGCCGAGGAGCGGCTTCATCACTTCGTCGGCTTCTCGGAAGGTGTCGGCCACGATCGGCTCCACCTCGCGAAGCTCTCGGAGCATGTTCACATACTGCGAACCCTGGCCTGTGAAGAGGAACGCCGTCTTTGGGGCAGAGCCCGTTCGGTAAAAGATGCCCTGAGCCCGTAGCGCCTTCCACACCGCAGCGTTGTCCGCGCGAAGCCCCTTGGCCGCATTCGTGGCTTTCTTGGCAAGCTCAGCCGCGCCGCCGAAGTCGATCGCCAGTCTTTCGGGGGCACTCAGATCTGAAGCAGCTGGCGGTTGGCGATCGGGTGTGCGCCCCGCTTTCGCGTCTTCGAGCACCGCATCGAGCTTGATCGCCAGCTCGGCAGTCGAGCTGGCGCCAAGCACCAGCGAACCGCGCAAGGGAGCCTTGTCGGCCATCGCAACGGCGCCGGTTGCTGCCGGCGTGGGGGAGCTGGAAGGCACCGATACGGAGCTCCGCCTCTTTCGCTGAATCCTCCCTGGCACGTGTTCTTCGAGCACGGCATGGAAGTTCGTGCCTCCGAAACCGAAAGCGCTCACGCCGGCTCGCCGAACTTCTTTGAAGTCATCCCAGGGCCTGAGCTCGGTATTGACGTAAAACGGGATGTCACCGAACCCGATCTTCGGATTTGGCGTTTGGAGCCCGATGCTCGGCGGCAATTGCTTGTGGTGCAGCGCAAGGGCGGCTTTGAGCAGTCCGGCAGCGCCAGCTGCTCCCTTGAGGTGCCCGATGTTCGACTTGACCGACCCGATCGGAATGCTCGAGTTGGGCAGACCCGCATCGGCGAACGCGTCGACCATACTCTGAACCTCGACGACGTCGCCAACCCTCGTCGACGTGCCGTGGCCTTCAATCAAGCTAACCGTCGCCAAATCTTCGCCGGCATGTGCCCATGCACGCTCGATCGCGAGCTTCTGTCCGATTGGGTTGGGCGCCGTGATTCCCTTGCCCTTCCCGTCGCTCGACCCCCCGATTCCCCGAACGACTGCGTAGATTTTGTCGCCGGCTTCCTCGGCGTCTTCCAATCGCTTCAGGAGGAAGACCGCTGCGCCTTCGCCCATCACGAAGCCGTCGGCGCCTTGGTCGTAAGGCCGCGTCCCGGTCGCCGAGAGGGCGCCAATCTTGCAAAACTTCGTATAGCTCGATGCGCTCATGTTGCTGTCGATGCCGCCGGTGAGGACCGCGTCGTAGTCCCCTTCTTCGAGCCCCGAGATGGCAGCGCTGAAGGCGGCCATCGCCGATGCACAAGCCGCATCCGCGGTGAAGTTGGGGCCATGGAAGTTGAACACCGCCGCCACGCGGCCTGCGATGATGTTCGCAAGCTCGCCGGGCATCGTGTCCTCGCTGATGCTCGGAAAGTGCTCCCGCATCCGTCCCATCGTTTCGTCGACGATCGCGGCTTTGACGTCGTCCGGAAGCGCCTGAAAGCTCGGCGCGCCATCGAGCTCACGGGTGAACTCGGGAAAGAAGATGCGAAGCGCGGTTTTGTAATGCTGATCGCCGGCCATCGCGTTCCCGAGGATCACCGCGGTTCGATCGCCGTCGAGCGGGCGCTCCGGATAGCCGTAATCCAGCAGCGCCTCCCGTGCCGACATGATCGACCACTTCTGCGTGCGATCCATCGCCTCGGCAACCTTCGGAGGAATCGGAAGTCTCCACTTCAGTGGCTCCCAGTTGAACTCGCGAACCCAGCCGCCGATCTTCGAGTAGGTCTTGTCCGGAGCCTTGGGATCCGCGTCGTAGTAGAGCGCCGGGTCCCACCGGTCGACCGGTGTTTCGCTAATGCTGTAACGCCCAGTCGAAATGTTGTGCCAGAAGTCCTTGGCACTGTGGGCATCTGGAAGGACTGCGCCGACCCCGACGACAGCTATGGCTCGATGTACCTGATCTCGCATCTGCGGGCTCCCTCGTCGCTCAGGAGCGCTCGTAAAGCGCATCCCCCACTTGATTCATGTCTTCGATCAACCCCGCCTGGGCTGCATAAACTTTCGACAGTCCCGCGCTCGCTTCGAGCGATTGGGCGTCTGCGCTCCCGGCTGCCTCCGCGCCGATGACCCAACGCATGCCGTCCACGGCGACCCGCTGCGCGGCCTCGCGCGCAAAAACTCGCGCCATGGCCGCAACGGCCGGAGGTGAGAACCGTCGCGGTGATTTTGGATTGAGCTCATCGAGCTCCGCTCGAACCGCGCGCCTCGCGAAAGCCGCAGCTCCCTCGACATAGGAGGCAAGCTCGCCGATCCGAAACAAGACGTGCTGATTGCGCGTGAGACGTTTCTCGCGCGCCCGTTCCATGATCTCTGCAAGCGCATGTGCTGCAAGCGCTGCGACGTCGGCACCGACCTTTGGGTGCTCGCTGTGCACCCCTTCGAGCCGC
>CAMYMX010000402.1 GCA_947259605.1 uncultured Polyangiaceae bacterium
GAACGTGGCGATGGCTCGGTCGTAGACGGTATCGCCGCTCTCCAAGGTTTGGCGCCGAGCGAGCTCGAGCGCACGCCGGTATTGCAAAACCGCACCGAGATGATCGCCACGGCTCATCGAAGCATCGCCGGCCTTTTCGAGGACGACGAGGCTGGTCACCGGATCAACACCACTGTACGCGTGAACGGCCCGTACCTCCTGAGGCGCTCGAAGCTCGCTCAAGACTTCGAAGGCGCGGCGATGAAGCGCACGACGTGCCTCGGCCGGAATCGAGGCAGCGACGAGGTCCGCGATGAAGGGATGAACGATGCTCACCCTTCCTCCATCGAGTTGCACGAGCGAGTTTCCGGCGAGCTCGTCGAGCCCCTGTAGCTCGTCGTTCTCCGAGACACGGCGCAGGGAGTCCAGATCGCAGGTTCGGCCGAGAACCGCGGCGGCTTGAAGAAGGCGCTGGGCATCGACTTCGAGACGTTCAATTCGCTGGGCGATTGCATCGGCCATGCGCGGCGACGGTCCTTCGTCCGGGTTAACACCAAGCGCCTCCAACTGCTCCAGGTGCAGCGGCAGAACCTGGCCGCCCACCGATTCGGTGAGCTTGTCGAGCCCCGATACCAAGCGAAGATGGAACGACCCCGCCAAGAACTGTTCGGCCTGCTCCGAGTCGAGACCTTCGAGATGAATCCCTTCATCCGCTAGGACACCTCGATCGTCGTCACCAGCGGTCACCAAGAGCACCGGCTCTGTCCCTAGCGCACGCGAGAGCTCGACGATAGTGCGCTGGGTGAGCCCATCGCAGTACGAGAGGTCATCGATGATCAACATCACGCGTCCACTCGATGCCCGCGCGCGAGCGCTGCGCACCGCGGAGGCCAATGCTTCGGCCACGGCCCCCGTCCTGGATCGACCGTCGACACCGAGCAGGCCCGTAGGATTCATGACCTCGTCAACCCCCGCGCTCGCCAGCGCCGACCCCAGCTCATCTCGACGCAGGGCCATCCTCGCCAGTTCCGAATCATCAACTTCGAGGAGCTCGGCCAAGATGGTCCGAATCGCCGAGTATGGGACCGGAGAGCCAGTCGAATGAGCGCCGGCGCCGATCACGAGGTCACCTTCAGCCGCAGCAACCTCGGCAATCTCGGTGAGGAACCGGGTCTTGCCCACGCCAGGTTCGCCAAATACGTGAACCCAATGCGCCCCTTGCGCGGCCGCATGACGATGCTCCCGAATCAGGCGGAGCTGATTCTCGCGTCCGACGAAGAGCCGCTGCGAGCCTAGCGCCGGATAGAACGACGGGCGGAGGGAACGATTGCTGCCGAGCGCAGGCTCGGGCCCGGCAAGCCGAGTGCCGCACTCGCCGCAGAAGTTCTGGGCGTGGGACGTGGGGGCGCCACAGCTCGGGCAGGGAACGACCGAGGCGCGGAGGATCAGGGTATCTTCGAGGGCGCCACGCAGCGCGTGCTGCATGTCTCGAGCGACTTGAAAGCGGTCGTCGGGATCCTTGGCGAGCGCCTTCATCGTCACTTCTGCCAATCGATCGGGCACCTCACGCGGTGGGTTCGCTGTGCGCGGGTCGGGAATCGGGTCGTTGATGTGCCTCAAGACGACGCGGGTGGGCGTATCGTCGATATAAGGGAGGTGCCCCGCCAGGAGCTCGAAGAGCACCACGCCAAGCGCGTAGAGATCGCCGCGCCCATCCACACCATCACCGCGCCCCTGCTCCGGAGACATGTAGTCCGGCGTGCCGCAGACGAGGCCAGGTTTCGTAATCGAGCTCTCTTTTCCGACGATCGTCGCAAGCCCGAAGTCGACGACCTTGACCAGGTCATCCCCCGATCGAAGCGGCCGCAAGATGATGTTCTCCGGCTTCAGATCCCGGTGGACGATGCCAAGGTCGTGCGCCTCGCCCAGCGCATCGAGCGTATTGACCAGGATCTTGCAGATCCGATCCACCTCGAGCGGCCCCTCCTCGTGCATCACAAGCGCCAAGTCTTTGCCGCTCAGGAACTCCATGGCGAGGTAGAGAATCCCATCGTCGGTCCGCCCGAAGTCGATGATGCTGACGCTGTTCGGGTGATTGAGGCGGCTCGAGGCGCGGGCCTCCTGATAGAACCTCGCAACGGTTTGCTCGTCCCCGAGCAGATGAGGGTGGATGACCTTGACCGCAACGGTCCGCCCTAGCGTCGATTGCTCGGCCTTGTAGACGCGGCCCATGCCCCCAACACCGACGACCTCCTGCAGGAGATAGGTTCCACCGACGATCCGGCCGACGAGCGGATCCGCGCCACCGCCGCCCTCTTGCTCGTCAGAGGGCGCGCCGCAGGCAGAACAAAAGCGCGCGGCGTCCTCCACCGACGCGCCGCACTGATGGCACAGACGCACCTCGACAGCATATCGCACGGCGTGCCCGGCTCAAACTGGCGGAGCGCTGAACACCTGACCGGTGCTAGCGCTGCTCTTCGTCGAGCCGACGCATCGCTTCGAGCAAGAGATGGTGCGTCGGAATCCCAATGACGTCCGGGACGGGCTCGGCTTGGGGCTCCAAGGTAAAATCTCCATCCGTGAGCCGAAGCACTCCATAGACGGCTTCAGCCCCTGAAAGCTCGCCAAAGCGCGCGTCGTGAATCGAGCCGTCCTGGAACATGAACTCACCCTGCGATGCGCCGTTGCTGACCTTGAGGATCCCATTCTTTCGACCATTGGCGATGATCTGAATCAGATCCGGGAGCGCCATTTCCTGGAGCGAGCCGGAGACGCCGCGGCCGCCAGGCTTTTTCGCTCGACTGTTCGCGATCATTCGACCCGCCTTGGCCGCAATCACGGCGGCCGAGGTGGGCTTCACCACGTAGTCTGCCGCTCCGAGCTCGAGGCCGCGATTGACGGAAGACTGTGCGCGTTCGGACGTGACGAACATCAACGGCGTCTGGGTGTGGGCGTTCTTGCGCATCAGCTCGAGAAGCTCGAAACCTTGACCGTCTGCTAGGTTCACCTCGCTCACCACAACGTCGTACGCGTCGGTGTCCAAACAACTCAGCGCACCCTTGATCGATCGTTCGATGCTGACGTCGTAACCCTGACCGGCAAACTGAACCTCGAGGACCGAAGTCTCTTCCGGGTCCGGGTCGACGATGAGGACGCGATGGCGTGCAGACATGAGTTGCGTGCTGAGCCCGTCGTCGAGGACGATGTGGCGCAACCAATCGACGACCGCCGGATCGAAGCTCGTTCCCTTGTGAGGCTCCAGCGCGTCGCAGGCTTCCTCGGCGGAGACGCGCCGCCCGAGCCCGTTGGCCTTACTCTCCGTCAGATCGATATAGCTCTCTGCAACGCCGAGAATCCGGGCGCCGAGGGGAATCTCCTTTCCACTCAGGCGTTCCGGAAAACCCTTGCCATCAAACCGCTCGAATCGGTGCCGAAGGGCATCGACCGCCGTCTCAGCAAGGTCGACCGACTCCAGAATTCGAAGCGGCGCGCTATAGAATCGGCGCGCCATGTCGTGTTTGCTCTCGTCGTGCGCGACATCGAAGGGCGTGGCGTGCGATTCGGTCGAAACGCCCACATCGTGCAGGTACGCCGCAACCAAGATGCCTTGGACCTGGGCCTTGCTGAGTCGAATCCGCTCACACACTTGCTGACACATCCGCGCAACTCTCATCGAGTGCGCACCTCGATCGGGATTGAGCTGCTCCATCAGCGTCACAAGCACGCTCAGGGTTTCGAGGTAAACTTCTGGGCCGACTGTGAGATCGCCGCCCTCCTCAGGCGCCGACAGTTGCTCGATGAGCGTGTGACCCGCTGAAATCCTCGGCTGCGTCTGCGGCGAAGCCTCGTCGAGGTCGTGCTCGATCAGCTGATCGTTGGCGGCCTGCTCCCCTTCGAGTGACTGCTTCCTGCGACGACGGACCAGAAGACCGTCTTTGTCCTCGAAGACCTGACCCCATCCGGGTACGGGATCGGAATCCCGCGACGAGCGGACCTCACGCGACGAGGCGCCGCTCAACAGCATCTCGAACGGCCGGTTGTCCTGGTCGT
>CAMYMX010000403.1 GCA_947259605.1 uncultured Polyangiaceae bacterium
ACCCGACTTTACAACTTGACGACGCCGGAGCTTCGCGAGGAAGCCGAGCGCCTGGGCGTGGACGATACATACGCGATGAGCCGGGGGCAGCTGATTCACGCGATCCGCAACCGGAGCGGCGAACAGGAATCCGAAGGTTTCTTGGGCAAGGTGCTGGGCTTTGCCAAGTGGGCGATCCAGGCCGCGCAGGAAGAGCCCCACAGAGAGGCCGTGTCCCGGCCTGCACGGCGTGATGCCAAAGCCTCAGCCGCCGCGCCGGAATCGCCCGAGCAGGGCGAGGCCAAGCGGTTTGGGCGGCCGGCGGAAGCGCGCCTGCCGTCGGTGGGTCGGGGATCGGAGCCAGTGGCAGCGTCGGTGGCAGAGCCAGTGGCAGTGCCGGCGCCCTCGAGCGCGACCGACCCCGAGGTCGAGTCCATGACTCCGCCGAAGGGTTCGGAACCCGAGCTCGAGGCTGCCGCTGGGCCGCCGAGCCGCCCGCCGGTCGGTGTTTTTTCTAAGACTGCCAGCATGTTCGACGAGCCTTTTCCCACTCTGACCATGGCCCGAATCCTGGCAGATCAGGGACACTTCAAGCGCTCGCTCGCGATCTACGCAATGCTGCTGCGCGAAGAGCCGGGGAACCGAGAGCTGAGCGCCGAAGCCGACGGGATACGGGCGCAGTCACGAGCGCGCCGACCCCAGGTTCACTGACGCACGCAATTTTGCTTCGCGCGATATCTCTCGCATTATGAAGCGGTGAGGCAGGTTCAGAAGCGAGAACATGATCGCTACCCGGTCAGCATTTCTTGCGAGCTGATCGTTTCGGGCCAGAGGCTTCATGCGGAGATGAAGAACCTCAGCGGCGGTGGTGCCGCGATCGTGTTCGAGCGTTCCCTCACCGTGGGCGAGGTCCTGACCGCCAGCTTCTTCCTGACGGAGGACGGCATCGAGGATCCGGAGCTTGCGCCGTTTGAATGCGCGGCGTCGGTTCGCTGGAGCAAGCCGGTCGGCGCGCGTGGTTTCGAGGCTGGTCTGCAGTTCCTGTCGCCCTCGTCCGACCAGCGCGCGCTGCTCAAGGATTTCTTGAAGCGCGCCGGCTAGGCAACGCCGCCATCACGGGAGCCGCTTCGCTACGTAGTGGCGGCACCAGGGCGCGCAAAGCAAGCGTGCAGACCGCGCCGACAGCCAAGGCGCTCCACTGCGGAAAAAGCGAGCCCAAGTCTACGACGAATCCGAGCATCGCGAGCCCGACCCCCAAGCCTGCACAGACAGCAGCTGTTCTGGGACCCATCTCGACCGCACGCGCCGCGATCACAAGCCCGGCAGTCTTCGCGACGAGCAAGGCAATCCCGGCCACAGAGTCGCCTAGGGGCCAACCTCCGAGGAACAGAGCAGCGCCCAAGACCGCTGCAGCCGCAGAGTAGAGTGATGCAGAGAAGTTGGGTCGCGCACCCACGGCTCCAAGGGCGTGGAGATAGGCGACGAATGCAAAGAATGAAGCGGGGGACTGAAACAGATACCAACGCAGAACTGATGGACTCTGAGCGGCTATGATGAGGGAGATGCTCGCGGTTCGAGCGAGCAACATTACGGTAAGGGTCCCGATCACCGCGAACGCAAAGCTGGACGCGCCGGCTCGATCCCGGGTGGACAAGGTGAAGAGCGCTGCGAACGTACCCAAGCCCAAGATCCACATCGTCGTCCACTGCAGGGCCGGCACGAGGAGCAAGAGCGCTGCAAGAATCAAAGCAAGACTCGAACCCATGAGCCACGAGGAAAGCGAGGCGTTCGACGGCCTGGCACGCAAGCAGAGCGTCGCCGGAGAAAGCCAGCCGAGCAGCAGTCCGAGCAGCACGAAGAGGCCAACGGCAATCGGATCGGCGGAATGCTCCGTGGCTTGGTGCGGCCAACGAAGCGCGTGAACCCCGCGTAGCCCAGCCCGAGCGACCAGCACGGTCGAGTCGCTTCGACTCGGGTCAGGAAGGAAGTCACGTCGGCTATAGAGGCTCATTCCGTCGAGCCCTACGATCGTGTCGCCTGGCCTCAGACCCTGGCTCGCAGCGAGCCCGCCCGGGTCCACGGAGACGACCTCTACGCCTACGGCGCCGAGCTCTTCACCCGAGAGCTCGAGGCCGAAGCTCTGTGCGTCGAGGGGCGCCGACGCTTGCGCCTCACGAGCGCCATCGGCCCGCAACTGGGACGATGTGTCGGGAAGGAAGTCGACCCGAACGCGCTCGGCCGAAAAGACGTCTCGGTGCTCGTCCGCGGCACGAAACCCAACCCGTAGCTCCCCGTCGACGGTGGCGCGGCCGCCGAGGGCTTCGATGAGCTCCTCTGCGACCGGAATCTCGATGAGCGACTCGGAACGAACCTCGCCGGCAAGGCGCGCGTCGATGCGACTTGCGCGCATTCCAGGGCGATAGATCGAGCCGCGCAGCAAAATCTCCGGAGCACGTCCAAGGGGAAAGCCGTGACCGTGAATTCGAAGGGTCCCGCCGGTCTCGATCTCGGGCGGCTCAATCCTCTCCACGTCGAGCAGCGCGAGGTCGTCGTACCCGCTGCAGGCGCTGAGCAAAATGACCAAGAAAACGACCGCTCTCATTGCCCTTTCGTTTCGCCGGGCAGACCGAAAAGGTCAAGATTTCCGGGCCCAACTTCGAGGGTCGCAGGCATGGCCGGAAATCAAGCACGAGCGATTGACAAACAGGATGCGGCGAAGCAAAACGGCGTCCCTCTAGGGGCGGTAGCTCAGCTGGGAGAGCACCACACTGGCAGTGTGGGGGTCCGGGGTTCGATCCCCCGTCGCTCCACCCCCTTTCGACTTGGAAAAAGGAACGGGCCCGCGATCGAACATGATCCGGGCCCGTGTATCGATGCTGAACCGGGTCAGGGGGACGACGCCACGCATCGTCGTCTGTCGGGAGCCTAGTTCTTCTTGGCTGGCTTCTTCTTTTTGCTCGTCTTGGCCTTCAGCTCTTTGACGGCCTTCTCGCCCTTCTTTTCGAGATCGGCGATCGCCTTGCTGGCCGACTTCTTGGCCTTGCCGAACCTTCGCTTGAACTCGTTGCTCTTCTTCTTGGCCTTGCGCTTCAAAGCCGCCGTTTCTTTTTCGGCATCTTTCTTTGCTTTGGTGAGCTGCTTCTTCACCTGAGCACTGGTCTTCGAGGCCTTCTTCTTCAGAGTGGCAGCCTCGGACTTTACGGTTTTCTTCTTGGCCCGCTTCTTGGCAGCCTTTTTTGGTGCAGCCTTCTTCTTCGGCGCTGCGCGCTTCTTGGCAGCCTTTTTTGGTGCAGCCTTCTTCTTCGGCGCTGCGCGCTTCTTGGCTGCCTTCTTTACAGTCTTCTTTTTGGGCGCCGACTTCTTGGTCGCCCGCTTCTTGGTCGATTTTTTGGTGGCCGCTTTCGCCATGTCACGCTCCGTTGTGGATGAAGCGCGTAGTATAGACAAGCGAGAGCGTGTCCGGACAATAATTGTTCACGCACGAGGCCATCGCCGCTCGAGCGCTCGACCACTCGACCACCCCACGCGCTCGCGCTTGGCTAAATCCCGTTCTCGTGGGGCATGCGATGCCGGGGGCTCTGGAAGTAGTGCATTGGAGAGTACTGGGTGAGGTTCGTGGCGCGCGCGGTGTAGAGGCCGGCGTACTGCTCGATCTGATTGCCGAAGCTCGAAACCTCATTGCCGGCCTTGAATACCGAGCCCCAGAAGGGGTGAAATGCTTCGTCCAAGACGTCATGAAGGGCGGTCCGCTCCACGTTCAGCTCTTTGAGCTGGGCCCTCAGCCGGTCGATCGAGCGCCTGTGACGGACGCGTTTCGCGTCCCATTTTGCGCGTTCGGGGCCTGATTCATGCTCATTGAGCTTCCGCTCGACACGCTTGAGCCGGGCCTGATGCTCGCGAAGCTCGTCCTGCACCGCATCCTGCATTTGTTCGAGGGCGTCCGCGCGATCGAAGCTCAGGGCGTGCTCCCTCAGCACCCGAAGCTCGTCATCCATCTCCTGAATGATCATCGCGGTGCGCCAGGTCGATTCCTTCTTGGCTCGGAGGA
>CAMYMX010000404.1 GCA_947259605.1 uncultured Polyangiaceae bacterium
CGGGGCCCGGTGTGGAACAGCAGGGGCTCGTCAGCCCGAATCAAGAACTGGTTGAATGTAAACCCGGTGGGCCCGATCTCCGGCACGAACGTGCTGATACGGAAGATGTCGGGCGCAATCTCGTTGGTGTTCGTTTCCATGGTTACTCCAGTGTTCGAAGGGGCATCTAGGCTATCTCGCGTCCAAAACGACGACGGCGTCAAGTCTCCTTGCGAAGATCCGAGGCGCGTCGGGCCAGCGTCTTTACGTTCTACGCGTCCGAAACTATACGCAACTTGGAGGAGCGACGCCGTGGAAATGGAATACCGAAGACTTGGAAACACGGGACTCAAGCTCAGCGTGCTCTCGTTTGGCTCCTGGGTGACCTTCCACCAACAGCTCGGCAACGACACTGCGCTAGCCTGCATGCGCGCCGCCCGGGAAGCCGGCGTGAACTTCTTCGATAACGCGGAGGTCTACGCGGGCGGCAAGTCGGAGACAATCATGGGGCAGGTCGTGGACGAGCTCGGCTGGCCGCGGGAGTCGTTCGTGATTTCGACGAAGCTCTACTGGGGCCTGAGCGAGGGCCCGAACACGAAGAACACGCTGAATCGCAAGTACCTGATGCACGGGATCGATGGCTCGCTCGAGCGTCTGGGCCTGGACTTCGTCGATCTTCTGTTTTGTCACCGACCCGACCCGGACACGCCGGTCGAGGAAACCGTCTGGGCGATGAGCGACATCATCGCTTCGGGCAAGGCGCACTACTGGGGCACGTCGGAGTGGGCCCCGGAAGCGATCGAGGAAGCCTACGAGATCGCGGAGCGGTACGGCCTGCGCAAGCCGGTGATGGAGCAA
Source organism: uncultured Polyangiaceae bacterium (assembly GCA_947259605.1). GTDB lineage: Bacteria > Myxococcota_A > Polyangia > Polyangiales > Houyiibacteriaceae > SG8-38. The sequence goes on from CAMYMX010000404.1 coordinate 838, forward strand.
CCCCAGTACAATCTCCTTTGGCGGGATCGGGTCGAAAAGGAATACGCCCCGCTCTACGAGAAGCACGGGATGGGAACGACGGTTTGGAGCCCACTCGCATCGGGCGCCCTCACCGGAAAGTACCTCGGTGGCATTCCCGATGAGAGCCGCGCCGCCTTGCCGGGTTATGAATGGCTTCGAGAGTACATCGTCACCCCTGCCAACGAAGGCAAGATCCGCCGTGTGCTCGAGGTCGCCGAAGAACTGAGGTGTACACCGGCCCAGCTCGCGATCGCCTGGTGCGCCAAGAACCCCAGGGTCTCGACCGTCATCACCGGCGCAAGCCGGGTCGAGCAGGTGTATGAAAACATGGGCGCGCTCGAAGTCATTCCACGACTCACCGACGAGGTGATCGCGCGACTCGAGGGCCAAACCTAGTTTGCGGATCGTTTCTTTCGACTTGCTCCGACGGATCCTCTTTCAACGGGGCATGCGTCGAGGCACCCGGAGACTTGGCCAAGGTCTGCGACGACCTGCTCGCGGCGGCGGCGCCAGCTTCGCAGAGGCTGAGACACAGCCAGAGTCGGTCTTACCGAAAGAATTGAGGGTTCGTCTTCTTGTAGTCCTCGAAGGTGTCTACCTCGTCGAGGTCGCTCCACTCGAGGTGCTCGAGCCGCTCTAGATCGGCGCTCGTAAAGCCGGATTCGACTTCCATCAAAAGCTCGGCCGAAGCTTGCGGAACGGTAAGCAGTGGGTCTCCCATGATGCCCATGCCGATCGTGAAGAGATCGCCCTGGGAACCGACGTCGTTGTACCAGAGCCGAAAGGCCTCGCCCCAGGACGTGCCGGTTGCCAAGTTCTGGTGAAACGGGGTCCCATCGTACATGCCGCCGACTTTCGTGCTGCCGCAAGCCCGTAGCTAGCCTGTACGGTGAACGCCATGGCCAAGTTGGGCACAGTGAAGCGTGCGGCCTGGCAGTCGTACATGTTGAGGAACGAGCACTTCAGATCGTAGTGAAGTTGCCCGAGCTCGATCGGGATGTAGGGGCCAAGGTCCGGCTTCGGTCCGATGCTCGTGCGGTGAATCGGGTCGCTGAACCTCCACTTGCAGCGAGCTGGAGCCTGACAGACGCCGTCGGCTGCGCAGTAGAAGCTCGTGCAGTGACAGGTGTCCTGATCGTCAGGTGAACATGCGCAACAGTCCGCATCCTGAGTACACGAGGAATAGCACTCGGGCCATGGAGTCGGCTCCGACTCGAAGCAATCGTCGGTCCATTCGCCACAGGTATGGAAGTACAGGTTCTGGGTTCCCGAATGGATCATTTGATACACGAACTCCGCGCCGGTCTCGGTCAGGAAACCGGTGTACTCATCAATCTGGGTCGTCGTGTGAATCACCCCCGGGCTACGATCGACCGGCTCCGCAATCACGGACACCGAAGAGTACATCGACCCTAGTCCGAATAGATCGTGGTCCGTCATGTGTGCCCAATCGTCGTCCAAGAACAGCAGAGCGGAGGAGGCAACCAACGAGCCGCGAGTCCGGTAGTCATGAGCTCTTTCGAAGTACCTATTGATGAAGTACGGACCACAGCACTCGACGTCGCTCTCCACTGGTCCCCAACTTTGCTTTGCGAGCCTCGAAGGGCACCGCCGCATGCATTCGTCCGACATGTAGAAAGGGTTTCCGGGATCGTAAGGGCCGTCGATGCAAGCCGGGAATGACTCGGTCTTGATGCATTTCGCCGGGTCCGGGAGCGTCTGAAGTCGCGAGACGAAGATGTCCAGCTCGAGCGGGGAATGGGAATCGTAGATCCCGTCCTCGTCGGCATCACCCCAAACCGCATCTCGGTCTTGCAGGATGAGGTCTGACGGAAACTCTTCGTGATATCTCTGGAGACAGACCGGCGGCGTCTGGGTCATATCCCATTGCCAACACAGGAGTTCTTGCTCATACCATGCGGCGGGTAGGTTCCCGACCAGGAGCGCACCTTCGATGTCGTACCTGTCGATCTGCGAATACAGAAGGCTCTTCAGTTCCTCTGCCGTCCCCGGCGTCCACGGTTCGACCCGCGCGAGGTAGCCTATGTTGTCCAAGTCGTGCAGGTACAACTGGAGGCCGGGTGCGACGAGATCCGCGATCGCTTCTTCGACAATGACCACGAGGTCGTGATCGCAATCCTGAGGACATTCGGTGACGTTCTCCCTGGAGGAACAGACCCCGTCCCCGCATGTATGGGCTTCGACACAGGAGTAGCCATCGCCCTCGTACCCGGGATCACACTCGCACGCGGCGGCGAGACAGGTCGCGTGAGCGTCACATAGGTAAGTGTAGACGCAGCCGACTTCTGACTCACACACATCTCCGGTGCAGCTCGACAAGTCATCGCAATCGAGGAGCGCACCGGGCGTGCACACGCCCCCGATGCACATGTCTTGTGCGGTGCAAAGATCGCCATCGTCACACGGAACGGCGACGTCGGTGAAAACGCAGCCCGTTTCCGCTACGCAGTGGTCCATCGTGCAAGGGTTGTCGTCGAAGCACGTGATTGGGACGCCCGTACAGATACCGTTGGCGCAGCGGTCTTGCTCGGTGCAAGCACTGCGGTCGTCACATAGAGCCTCGTTGTTGACGTATTCGCATGCGCCCGACGGCCCGCACGAGTCGTCCGTGCATGGATTTGCGTCGTCACAGGTCACCCCTGCGCAAGGATCGGTACCGCCGCTTCCACCTGAACCGCCTGTGCCTCCGGTGCCGCCTGTGCCTCCGGTGCCGCCTGTGCCTCCGGTGCCGCCTGTGCCTCCGGTGCCGCCTGTGCCTCCGGTGCCGCCCGTGCCTCCGGTGCCGCCCGTACCGTCGGTGCCGCCCGTACCGCCGGTGCCATTTTCGCCCTCCGTTCCCTCACAGCCGACGAGAGACATCACGACGAGCGCGACGACACAGACGATGATTCTGGGTTGATACCTCACCCCACCCATGCACCCGCGAGTATACGCGTCATCCGGCTGGATTCATACCGTCGCCGCGGAACAAATCGGGCATCGAACGTCCGATCGAACGCTGAAAACTGAATCGGAATCGTGCAGCTCAGCGAGCTGAGACTGCATAGGTACTACTCGGATATGACCAGATACATTTCTCTTTCGAGAAAATGCTCCTTAGAAAGGAGGTGATCCAGCCCCAGGTTCCCCTAGGGCTACCTTGT
>CAMYMX010000405.1 GCA_947259605.1 uncultured Polyangiaceae bacterium
AAGAACGACGAGTTTGCTTCCCTCTTCATCGACGAGGCACGGCTTGCGATGGGGCTTTCGCACGCCAACATCGTTCAGTCGTTCGACGCCGGACGCATCGATGACCAGCTTTTTCTTGCCATGGAATACGTCGCCGGGGTTCACCTCGGCGATTTGCTCCAGGCATGCGAGCGGCGTTTTCAGCAGCCGATTCCGCATCGGCATTTGATCTACATCGCCGTCGAAGTGCTGAAGGGTCTCGACTACGCGCACCGCCGCGTCGACAGCAACGATCGGTCTCTGGGTGTGGTTCACCGCGACGTATCGCCCGGCAACATCCTGGTCTCCTGGGAGGGAGAGGTGAAGGTCGCAGACTTCGGAATCGCCAAGAGTGCGCTTCGGTCGAGAGAAACGACCGGGGAGCAGGTCAAGGGAAAGCTTCCCTACATTGCGCCGGAACAGCTTCGCCAGTCGGGTGTCGACCGCCGCACGGACATCTACAGCTTGGGCGCTGTCATGTACGAAGCGCTCACCGATCGCTGGCTCGTCGACGCGAACGACACCGAAGAGGCCATCCGAGACATCCTTCGAGGACGGTTTCCGAGGCCGCGGGAGATCAACCCCGAGATCCCGGAGGCCGTCGAGGAGATCGTGCTTCGCGCGCTCAGCACCGACCCCAGCGCGCGGTATCCGTCCGCCGCCGCGATGCGACAAGAGCTCGAGCGATATGCGCTATCCGATGGGTATCTCCTGTCTTCCACGGACCTCGCCGACTTTCTTGGAGCGATCGGCTCGGATTCCGATGGCTGGAACGAAATTGGCAGCCTCGACTCGTCGAAACGACCGAGAAGCGCTTCGTCCCCAGATGGCATGCTGGAAAATGGGCCGTTCAACGCATTGCTCGGGGCGGAGCTACGGAAGCTCGATACGGCGGATGGGTACAGCGTGTTTACGACGGGTGAAGTCTCCGGGCTGCTCGACACAGCTGGGCTCGGATCCGCCGATGTGCCACCGCCGTTACGTCGCAGGCGTCCCATCGGCTGGCTGCTTGCTCTCATCGGCCTGGTCACCGTGCTGTCGCTCTTTGGGTTTTGGGCTCGTCGCAACAAGCAGATCGAAGCCGCGGCAATCAGCCAGCCCAAAGCCATGGAGCCGAAGGCGACGCAGCCGCAGGCACCGAAACTGGAGGCGGAGATCGCCAAGGCGATTGAAGTGGGCGCGCCGGTTGTGGAACCCGAGGCGTCTGCATCCGCTGTCGACGAGGTTTCCGCATCCCCCGCTGTTGCCCCGGCCCCGCCGAAGGCACGAAAGCGTTCCCGCCGGCCCACCAAGGGCGTCGCACCCAAGGCAGCCGAGGCGGCCATTCCCCCGCCGGAGCCAGCTTACGTCTCGGTCAACTCCGATCCCTGGTCCTACGTGATCATTGACGGCACCCGCATTAAAACGACCCCGCTTCGCGGCCATCGGATCGCGCCGGGTCGTCATCAGGTCGTCCTTCAGAACCCCGAAGCAGGGTTCGAGCGGCGATTCGAGATCGAGGTCGACCCCGGGGAGACCAAGCGGCTCAGCGTGGACCTTCGGGGGAACCCATGACCACACGCGCGACCCGAACCCTGATGATCGGCGACAAGCCGCGGCGCAAGATTCGTCGCTATCGCTTGAAGTCGGCCGATGGTCCCACGCACGACTTCCAATCCCAGATCGTTCGAGCGGGCTCTCGACCGGGCAATGAGCTCGTGCTCGACGACAGCGCTGTCAGCCGAATCCACTTCGAGATCACCGTCGATGACGTTGGCTACCGAATTCGAGACCTCGATAGCCGCAACGGAACCTGGGTCGACGGTTACCGAGTCGTCGAGATGTACCTGCCGTCGGGATGCACCATCCGCGCGGGCAGCACTGAGCTTCGATTCTCGGTCCTGGACGACGAGATCGACATTCCGGCGACCCTCTCGGATGGTTTCGGCCCGCTCGTCGGGTCGAGCCTCCCGATGCGCGAGCTCTACGCCATCATCGACCGCGCGGCGCCCAGCGACGTCACCGTCCTGATCGGGGGCGAAACGGGCACGGGCAAAGAGCTGGTCGCGCACGCGCTTCACGAGCGCAGCCCTCGCGCCAAAGGTCCCTTCGTCGTGCTCGATTGCGGCGCGGTTCCGGCCAACCTGCTGGAGAGTGAGGTCTTTGGACACGAGAAAGGGGCGTTTACCGGTGCGCATGCGAGGCGGGCGGGTTTGCTCGAAGAGGCGAACGGGGGGACCCTGTTCATCGACGAGGTCGGCGAGTTGCCAATCGAGCTCCAGCCCAAGCTCTTGAGGGCGCTCGATCAACGGGAGATTCGCCGGCTCGGTGGGCGAAATACCATCGCGCTCGACCTTCGCGTCGTCGCCGCGACCAACCAGGACCTTTCGGTCGAGGTGAACCGTGGAGCATTTCGGGAGGATCTCTTCTACCGCCTGGCCGTCGTGCAGTTGACCCTGCCACCTCTTCGCGACCGTCGAGACGATGTTCGCGCGCTTGCCGAGCACTTCGTGCGAAAGGCGTTCAAAGGGGATGGACCGGGCGCGGCCGAGGTGCTGTCCGGAATCGACGACGAGAACTGGAAGCGACTGGAGCTCCATCCATGGCCGGGCAACGTGCGTCAGCTCCGAAACGTCATCGAGCGAACCTTGGCGCTGAGTGAGCCGTCCGCCGTGGCCTTCGATCTTCCAGGTTCGGAGACGGCCGCGCCCGGCCCGTCGTCGAGTGCTCCCCATGTAGACTTGGACCGCCCGTTCGCCGCGCAAAAGCGCGACGTCATTGCAGGATTCGAACGCGCCTACCTCGAAGGGCTTCTGGCCCGACACGACGGCAATTTCTCCCGCGCCGCCGCGGCAGCCGGCATCGATCGCATGTATTTCAAGCGGCTCCTGAAGAAGTACCGCTGAGACCCTCCGTACTCATCGATCCGCCTCGAGATGAGACAGCGCACACTCGGCGCACGCGTCCCTGTGCATGAAACTCGACGTTTTTCGAGGTCAAGGCGTTGGCACGGGCCGTGCACAGCTACGGGGAAGGAGGTTACTCAATGTACAAGAACACAATTCTTTTCTTAGCCGCGGGCCTGTTGCTCGCATGGGGCTGTGGCGACACCGCAGAGCCTAGCGTCGAGGGCAGCGCGATCGCAGAAGCGCTCGAGCAGGACAACGGCGGACTCACGATGGAGGACGAAGCGCCCGCGTTCGGTGAGCCCGAGGCGTTCGATGAAATCGCCGAATACGAGGACGTGGACGACGCGACGGCCGACGATCCCGAGGTTGCGAGCATGCGTGATCGACCCGATGCGGTGCAGGTCAATCTCATCGTTGAATGGGGCCAGATCCCTGGGAACCCCGAGAACGAGACCCCAAGAAATTGGAGCGGTGTGTTTCACGTCAACCGTGGCGCGATGATCGTTCGCCGCGTGATCAAATTTGAAGAACGCACCGACCATCTGCTTCCGCGCCCCGATCGGCAACACGTGCCGTTCACGTCGGTTACGCTCCCCCATCACGATGGGATGATCCTCACGATCATCGACCCCGAGCCGGAGAGCGACGAGCCTCTGGTCTTCTCCTACGTGAGCCCGTTGCCGCGCGACGACGAGCCGCCGCGCCTCGATCCCGCGACGGACGTCACCGACCGAGTGCCCAATCAACCGCAAACGATCGTCCGCATCCCCGTGCGTGACTTGCTCGACGGTCGCGTTGAGCTACTCATCGACGACGCGGGCAATCGAATGGTTGCCGCCGCGATGGCCCGGCCCATCGACCTTTGCGAGCGTGGCTTCCTGGCCGGTCGTTGGCACAAAGTCGAGGAAGGCCGCGGTCGCTTCATCGGTCGCGTGATGGACGACGAAGGCGAACCTGCCGGCCACATCCGGGGCATCTACGGCCGACGCGAAAACGGTGAGCAAGTCTTCTTCGGGAAGTTCATCAACCGCGAAGGCGAGTTCAAAGGCATCTTCCGAGGGGAGTATGGCGATGGGCACTTCGGCGGCCGCTGGATTCACCGCTCCGGCGAGCG
>CAMYMX010000406.1 GCA_947259605.1 uncultured Polyangiaceae bacterium
GTCGGAGCCAGCGATTGGTTGCCCCAACTACTCAGAGCAGGCGGCGCGTCGTTGGACTTGAGGCGCGGATGCCTCGGCATGCTTGGGGCGGGGTTTACCGAACACCAGCAGGACGTGATTGGACAACTTTGCGCTTCGGACGGCACCCCCGATTTGGCGTTGGCCCTGATGACGGCAGTGCAGGAGATCGGACCCGAAGTCACCAGGAAACACACCGCCACCGCGATGCAGTCCCCGGCGATCGAGCTGCTCTCGGCCCTTCGCGAGTCCGAGCCCGAGATTTACGACGTGTACGCTCGGCACCTCGGCTGCAAAGACGTGCTGTCCATTTCACGCACACGACCCGGATGGACACGGCGTGCTCATTTCGATGCCGTCTTCTGAAGTCGTCGCGCTAGGTGGCGCCGAGCAAAGGCGATGGGAGAAGATCTCGGTGCACATTACCACCGGTCACCGCTTGCGACGGAATCTCGGCGGGACGGCCGCCCCCCTCGGCGTCTCGGCCACAGACCTTCCGCTCAATGCCGAAGCCCTGATAGACCCGTCGCGTTTCTCGGTGTCGGAGGCCGTCGGCGGTGCACATCGACCGGGCCCGGGGCAAGATGCGCAAGGTCTCCGCAAAAACGCCAGCCCCGCTGGTCGAAAAACTCCGCGGTCTCCCAAAATCCTGAGCAGCACGCGCGCCGCCAGCGATCACTTGGATCGCCTTTGGGTGATTCGTTTGTATTGTCGTGAACTGGGAGTCGGCGACGGCTCGTGGCGAACTGCCAAGGCGCACGACGGGCACAGTCCCATCAGGGCATCAGAAAGGCGCGCAGGTCGTTGACCAGCTGCTCGGGAACCTCGAGCTGGGGCATGTGTCCGATGCCCGCGTAGATCTTGAGCTCGCTGTTCGGAAGCGCGGCGTGAAAGAGGTGGGCCGCGTCAACGGGCAGCAGGGCGTCGTCATCGCCCCAGAGAACCAGCGTGGGCACGCGAATCTCTGGGATACGCTCGATGGGTTGCTTCTCGATATTGCGGAGCCGGTTGCGCTTGGCTTGCGCGTCCCGCGAGCCGGCACGGCGAAGGAAGTCCACCGAGCGTGTAACGTAGGCATCGCTGACGGCGGCAGGATCAGCGACCGCTCGGTCAAAGCCTCGGCGCACCAGAATGGTGGGATTGCCGTGGCGGAGAAGCCAGCGCATGAACGGTGCGGGTTCGTGGTCGACGAGCGGGGCGCTGTCGTTGGGGTAGCCGGCCGAGTCGATGAGCACGAGCCGCTCCACGCGCTCGGGGTGGGTGAGGGTGTAGAGCCAGGCGGCATTCCCACCCATCGAATTTCCTGCCAGACCAAACCGGGATAGGCCGAGGGCTGTGACGAGGCCATCGATGGCGTTCACCATGTCCGACATGGCATAGGCATCGAGCGGCGTCCGGCCGGTGAGTCCGTGGGCCGGCAGGTCGGGCGCAATCACATGAAAGTCGGCGGCGAGGGCAGGCATGACCCGCTCCCACGTGAACGCCGAATCGAAGGAACCATGCACTAAGAGCAGGGTCGGGGCATCGGGCGGGCCTGCTTCCAGGTAATGCATCCGGGTGCCGTACGGGAGTTCCAGGAAGTGCGATTGGTCCGTCCGATAGCGGGCATCGACTTCAGAGGCGCTCAGATCCGGCCGGATGATCACCAACCCGGCGACGACGAGCAAGAGCAACGCAGCGAAGGCGATCTTCTTCCAGTGGCGCACGGCGTGGATGTAGCGCGTTTTCTTGCGGAGCTCGAGGCTCTGGTAGCCCACGGGGCCCACTCGAGGTTCCGATGTCGAAACCGAACGTTGGTGTCCGGTGGTTCTGCCAAGCATACATGTCCGCTTCCGAACGGGGACCGTCCAGCAGCGAGCCGTCCGCAGGCAGGGCGTTTGGCATGCGAGCGGGCCAGCTTCGCTGGACCGGCATCCTCCGCTCGCCTAATCTCAATTGAGGGGAGACGCGCGCTTCGACGGCGGAGCATGCTTGCGATGAAACGGTTCGTCATCATGGTCACGATGGGTGCGATGGTCCTAGCTGGATTCGCTGGCGAGGCAGAAGCCCAGAAGCCTCGGCCGACGGGGAACACGCCATCGCTGAACGGCGCGCAGGTGATCCCTCGGGGGAGCACGGCGCTGGGGATCACGGTGGGCTACCCCTCGCTGCGGCTCCACGCCGTCTGGGGTGTCGGTCGGAACTTCGACGTCGGTTTGATGCCTGCGCTCACCTACGGAACCCGCTTCGACGGCTACCGGCAGCGACTTGGCCTGAATCTGCAGATCCCTCTGCGCTGGGCGCTTGCCGACAAGCCAAACTTCAACTTTGGCCTGCGCCTCATGCCCTACTTCCGAATTGGAGAGGGCTCCCCTGCGTTCAGCACCGGGGGGAACGTGGGCTTCCGCTTCGGGATCGCCATGCCTCGCATCTTCACCCTGATCTTCGGTCCCGAAGGGCGCGTCGGCTTTGCCTCGGTTGGAGACACGACGCCGGGTCGCGCCAATGGCCTCGACGCCGAGCTCACCGGGATGGCGGGCCTCGAATCCTACTTCAAAGGGAAGTGGCTGTTCAGCCTCGAGATGCATTTCGGCCACCTCTTCGGCACGGGGGGCCTCCCAGGGGGCGGGTTCATCTACCGGACGTGGTTCGGCTTCGCGTATGTCTTCCGCTAGGCGCGGCGCTCGATTCCGAAATTCCGGAAAGCATCCCCGAAATCTTGTCTGTTCAGGGGCAGCGCGACGCGATCCGGACGGCTCCGGAGGGGTTGAACCAGGTGGTGGGGTTCCGGTACCTGCTTGCAGCGCTCTTGCCCCTTGGTATCGTGCCGCTTTGCGTTCTGCGAATGCCTATCCAACGGGGAAATGCCATGGCCCTGACCTTCCAAGTTGAGAATAAAATCGCACGGGTCGGACTCAACCGCCCAGATGCGCTCAACGCGCTGGACGTCACCATTTTGCTTGAGTTGTCCGAGGCATGGGACGAGGTCGCAAATAGTGATGCGATCCGCGTCGCCGTCCTTTACTCGGAGCTGCCGGACATCTTTTGCAGCGGGATGGACCTAAAATCGGTCATTCCCGTTCTCACAGGAATGCGGAGACCGGAATCAGAAGACGAGAAGGCGCTTGCCAAGGATCCGGGACGCGCGCAGGCCGCAATGCTGCGGGGACGCACGTGGGACAAGCCAATCGTGTCCGCTGTCCACGGCCTGTGCCTCACTGGTGGTTTCGAGATGGTGATGGGGACTGACCTGCGTATCGCGTCCGAAGACGCCGAGTTCTGGATGCGCGAAGCCTCCTTTGGCATCATGCCCACGGGCGGGTCGCACGTGTACCTGCCGCGGGAGATTCCACTGGCTGCGGCGAAGGAGATCCTGCTCATGGCAGAGCGGGTGCCGGCGCGCCGTCTCTACGACTGGGGGTTCATCAACCGGCTCGTCGCCAAGGATGAACTGATGGACGCGGCGATGGAGATGGCCGAGCGCATCGCGGGCAGCGGCCCGCTTGCTGTCTCCGGAATCCTGAAGTGCATCCGGGAAACCATGCACGCCGACATCGAGGCCGCAATGAACAAGGAATTGGAGATCGGCATGCCGATCTTCGTCTCGTCCGACGCCCGCGAGGGGATCAAAGCATTCAAGGAAAAACGCAAAGCCGACTTCCAAGGCAAGTGAGAAAGACGCGGGGAGACCCATTTCCAAAGAAAAAGCCCGGCCGAAGCCGGGCTTTGATGGCGTCCCCAATCACTCCGAGTTGGAACCAAGTGCCGGGGTTCCTCGCGGATTGGGAGGAGCTTCGGAGGTTGGCGGCGTGAGACGCGGCTTTGCTTGCGCCATTGCCTCTACCACGGCCGAACCTTTCCCGGGTTGAGCTCAGCTCGCGCTGCGTCGGCCAAGCGGCCGGGCGCTCTTGCGTTGGTTTTGCCGCTTCCAAGCCCAGGGGCGACGGGCATGGGGCCGGGGCAGTGCAGAGCCTCGCGCGGTAGGGTAATGGTTCGCTCATGCCCATC
>CAMYMX010000407.1 GCA_947259605.1 uncultured Polyangiaceae bacterium
AAACCCGCTACCAGCTCGGCCGCTTCATCAGCTACTCCCTGCTTGGCGCGGTTGCCGGCACCATCGGGGGCGCAACCGCGGTTAGCCTTCCTCATGCATGGGGCAGCGCGCTCTTGAGCTGGTCCTTGGCGCTGGGGCTTGGCTTGGCGGCGCTTCGCCTTTGGCGCCGGCCCAACCAGCCGTTGGTCGCTCTGCGCGCCAAAAAGGACGAACAGTCGCCGACCCTCGTGGCCCGGGCGCTTGGAGGCCTCGGGCACCATCCATTCTTCGTGGGTCTCGGCACCGCGCTCCTTCCGTGCGGGGCGTTGGCCGCGGCAGTTCTCATCGCCGCATCCACCGGGTCCACCGTGCTCGGCTCGCTGAGCATGCTTGCCTTCGCCGTGGTGAGCGGCGTGGGCCTTGTTGGCGCCGCATGGCTTTTCGAGCGATTCGCTCGACGACCTCGGCCGACGACATCGCGGTTCCTCGCCGTCGTCCTCGCGCTGGGCTCGATCCTGTTTGTGATTCGTCCCGTGCATGCTTTGCGGACGGGCGACACCTCCGCCTGTCATGCGCCTGGAGCAGACGAAGCCGGCCACGAGGCGCATCAGCCGCATTCTCACGCACCGTGACTGCCCCGGAGCCAGTCGTTTGCGAAATCACCCCCGGCCGGTCGATGCCGTCGGTGCCGCGCTGCATCCACTGCGCGCAGCCCATGGTGAGCGACACGTTCGCTCCGTACTGCTGTCGTGGCTGCCGCGCCGTCCACGGCATCCTCATCAGGGCGGGGCTCACCCGATACTACGACCTACGCCGTGGGCCAGGTCTGCCTCCGGCAGATCTGGAATCCCGCCGAATCGATCACAAGTGGCTGGAGCTCATTGAGGAGGCGCGCGCGGCGGAGAGCGGGGTCACGCGGGTCGAGCTCGACATCCAAGGAATCCACTGTGCGGCGTGCGTGTGGCTGATCGAAGAGCTCTTTCGTCGCCACGGCGGCACACAGACCGGACTGATGTCTATCAATCCGGCGCTCGGCCGGGTCGAGCTTCGCGTCTCCTCCGAGTTTCCGCTCGTCGATTGGGTCGATTCGGTCGAGAGCCTTGGATACCTGCTGGGCCCGGCGCGATCGAGCGGTGCCCGGGCTTCGGATGACTTGCTGATGCGCGTCGGGATCTGCGCCGCGCTGGCGGCGACTGTCCTGCTCTTCGGTGCTGCCATCTACCTGGGCCTCCGCGAAGGTCCGATCTACGTGCTCCTCAACCAGTTGAGCTATGCCGCTGGCGTTCTTGCCGTCCTCATAGGCGGTTCGGTGTTCATCGGTTCTGCATTCCGCGCGGTTCGTAGGCGGGTGCTACACCTCGACGTGCCGATCGCCCTCGGCATCGTCCTCGCCTTTGCAGGCTCCACCTATTCGTTCTTCTTTGCCTCTGGGCACGCGGCTTACATCGACACGCTCACCGTCTTCGTCGCGCTCATGCTCGTTGGCCGCTGGCTTCAACAGCGCATGTTGGAGCGCAATCGCGCCCAACTCCTCGCCGACGATGGAACCCAAAGCTTGCTTACGCGTGAGATCAAAGATGGTGTCGTTCGCATCGTGCATTGCATCGGCATTCACGAGGGAGACCGCTTGCTGATCGCTCCCGGCGATCTGGTTCCCGTGGACCTTCGTGTTCTCGACCGCGCAGCGAGTTGTTCCCTCGACTGGATCGACGGTGAAAGCCGGCCGCGGCGATTCGACCAGGGACAAACCGTGCCAGCGGGGGCGTTCAACCTGGGGGAGCGGGCTTTTTCCGGCATTGCCACCACCGACTTCGCCGCGTCGTCCTTGGTGGGGTTGCTGGGACGCGACCCCGCCACCCGGGGTGATGGGCCCTTGGCCACACGCTGGTGGTCACGGCTCTCCCGCTTCTACGTAATCGGCGTCGTCGGGCTTGCAGCCGCGGGCATCGGCTACTGGTGGTGGCGAACTGGAGAGCCGCTTTTCGCGATCGAGGTGGGTACGGCGGTCTTGGTCGTGACCTGCCCATGCGCGTTTGGTATCGCCGCGCCGCTCGCCTATGAGCTTGTGCTCACACAGTTGCGCCGCGCGGGTGTGTTCGTGCGCGTCGGTGACTTCCTCGATCGCGTTCGCTCGGTGACACGAATCGTGTTCGACAAGACCGGCACGCTCACGACTGGCATGCTCGAAGTCGCCAACCCAGCCGCTCTCGAGTCACTCTCGGAACGGGACATCACTTTGCTCTACAGCATCGCCGCCCGGAGCGCGCATCCAAAGAGCGTTGCGGTTCGACGGGCCCTAGAAGGACACCCGGCCGCGCGTTTCGTCGAGCTGGACACCAAAGAAGAGACCGGTTATGGCACGAGCGCCGAGTACGACGGCCGAGAGCTGAGACTGGGGGCGCCTCACTGGGCTGCCGAGGTCTCTGCAGCGGGGGGCGACGTCGTCTTTGCGATCGATGGCGAGGTTCGGGTCGCGCTACACACCGACGAACAGCTGCGGCCGGGCGCGCGGGCTGAGATCGAGCGGCTCGACGCAGAGGGCTACGAGCTCGTCATTCTCAGCGGCGATTCGCCGTCTCGTGTCGTCAGCCTCGGGGCGGGCTTGGGGATGGAAGAGGAGCGTTGCATCGGGGGTCAGAATCCAGAGCGGAAGGCGGCGTACGTGCGGGCGCACGAACCGGCACGAACTTTGCTGGTAGGCGACGGCTTGAACGACCAGATCGCCATGCGAGCGGCGGCCTGCTCGGGCACACCCGCAGTCAATCGACCGTTCATGGCATCACGATGTGATTTCTATTTCGTGTCTCCGGGCTTGCACCCCGTGGCGCAAGTTTTGCGCGCGTCCGATACGCTCGCGCACGTCGTGCGTCGTATCCTTGCTTTCGCAATTGCTTACAATTTGGTCGCTGTATCCCTTGCATTGGCAGGTTTGATGCGGCCTTGGGTTGCAGCTGTGCTAATGCCGCTCAGCTCGCTCATCACACTTGCGTACACGGTGATGATGCTGTCGCGAAAGAGGCTCGGATGGAGATCTTGATCTTACTGATTTTCATTAGCGTCATATTGGTTGGCCTCGCTGTCGCGTTCTTCGCGTGGACCGTGCGGCAAGGAACTTTTGATCAAGCCGATCGCCTTGCCCTACTCCCGCTTGACGATGAAAAGCCCGTGACCCCAACGACGGAGAGGGAAGAGGACGAGTATGGAAACCCAGCGGATCGTTTATAACGACAAGGTCGTCCGCCAGTTCTTGTGGGCGTCGGTGCTGTTCGGCATCGTCGGCATGCTGGTGGGGATCATCATCGCGCTGCAGTTGGCCTGGTGGCCGGCCAACCTGCCGCCGTATTTGTCGTTTGGCCGTCTGAGGCCCTTGCACACCAACGCGGTCATCTTCGCGTTCGTGGGCAACATGCTCTTCGCAGGCATCTACTATTCGACCCAGCGATTGGCCAAAGCGCGACTCGCGTCCGACATCCTATCATCCGTACACTTTTGGGGCTGGCAGCTGATCATCGTCGCCGCCGCGATCACCCTCCCGCTCGGGATCACCGCAGCCAAGGAATACGCCGAGCTCGAATGGCCGATCGACATTGCGATCGCCGTCATCTGGGTCGTCTTCGCGGTGAACTTCTTCTGGACGCTCGCCAATCGACGCGAGAAGCATTTGTACGTTGCGATCTGGTTCTACATCGCGACGATCATCACGGTCGCGGTTCTGCACATCGTGAACAGCTTCGAAATTCCGGTTAGCATGTTCAAAAGCTACTCGGTGTTCGCCGGCGTGCAGGATGCGCTCGTGCAGTGGTGGTACGGCCACAACGCCGTCGCATTCTTCCTCACGACGCCGATTCTCGGCATCATGTACTACTTCCTCCCGAAGGCGGCCGAACGGCCTGTCTTTTCATACCGACTCTCGATCGTCCACTTCTGGGGCCTCGTCTTCCTCTACATCTGGGCTGGTCCGCACCACTTGCTCTACACGGCCTTGCCCGACTGGGCGCAGAGCCTCGGCATGGTCTTCAGC
>CAMYMX010000408.1 GCA_947259605.1 uncultured Polyangiaceae bacterium
GTCTCGTAGGTGAACTTCTTTCCTTCGAGTGCCAAGTGGCCGATGAAGTTCATGATCTCACGGCGGAAGTCGTCTTTGCGGGGGTCGGTGATGTCGATCTTCTCCTCGATCGAACGCATCAAGCGCTCGTCCGGCTCTTCGTCCTTGCCGGTGTACTTGTTCTTCACTTTTTGCTTCATCAAGTATGCGCGAATGTTGTCGACGTAGTTTGCAGACAGGCGCCCGATCGCTTCTTCGTCGGCGCTGATCGCTCGCTGCACTTCGTTTTTGACCATCTCGTCGTACTCGGCCTTCACGACTCCGATAAGCTCGCCATAGCGTTTGCCTTGGTCGTCGGCGACGGTGAGCGATGCGGCAAGCCCTTTTTCGAGCTCGTTGAGCACCATGAACGGGTTGATGTAGCCCTCCGTGCCTTCTCGCACGAGCGAGTTGCTGATCTTGTCCTGCACGTACCGAGGCGACATGCCTTCGAGGCCTTCTCGGCTCGCTTCTTTTCGCAGCTCTTTCACGTTGTCCTGCGTGTAGCCGGGGAGAATCTTTCCATCGTAGAGCTTCAGCTTCTGGAGCAATGCCAGCTGATGCTTTTTGGGCTCTTCGAGGCGCGTCAAGACGGCCCACATCGCCGCGACTTCGAGTGTGTGGGGCGCAACGTGCTTACCTCGCAATCGCGCCGAGCTGAAGTCCTTTTGGTAGATCTTGATCTCTTCGCTCATCTTGGTGATGTACGGTATGTCGATCTTGATCGTCCGGTCGCGAAGCGCTTCCATGAACTCGTTGTTGATGAGCTTTTTGTATTCCGCCTCGTTCGTGTGACCAATGATCACCTCATCGATGTCCGTTTGGGCGAACTTCTTCGGCTTGATTTTGTGCTCTTGGGTCGCACCGAGAAGGTCGTAGAGGAACGCGACGTCGAGCTTCAAGACCTCGACGAACTCGACTACGCCGCGGTTCGCGATGTTGAACTCGCCATCGAAGTTGAACGCCCGCGGATCCGAATCGGAGCCATATTCGGCAATTTTCCGGTAGTTGATGTCGCCGGTGAGCTCGGTGGAATCTTGGTTCTTCTCGTCCTTCGGCTGAAAGGTACCGATTCCAACCCGATCCTGTTCGCTCAATATCAGGCGCTTCACGTTGATGTGATTCGCCATCACCTTGGACCAGTCGCCGTCGTAGCGTTCGAGCAGGCTTCGAAAGATGAATCGGCATGCAGGGTTGAGCTCGCCGCTCACGTGGACTCGTCGCCGATCGTCGCCCAAACGAAGCTCTTGGATGGCCTGGTCGCGCCATGCGGCTGGGATCAGTCGAAGCGGCTCGTCATGCATGGGGCAGGGGAAGACGTCATCTCCGCCGGCAAGCCCGGTCTGGTGCAGGTTGGTCCACTCATAGGTATAGAGTGCACCTTCCGAAGTTCGCGAGTAGCGCTCGAGCCCCTTCTTGAGCAGCCGCGCGATCGTGCTCTTCGAGGAGCCGACCGGCCCGTGCAGCAAGATGATTCGCTTCTCCGGCCCGTAGCCTTGCGCCGCAGCGTGCAGGACGTGCACCAGGCGCATCAAGGGAATGTCCAGGCCGAAGATCGCGTCTTTCCCGTTTTCGATCGGGTCTTTGAAGAAAGGATAACGAATCAACCTCTTCTTGTTATCGATGTACTCCTCTTCGCCGTACGAGATCACCATGTCGTAGAGGCGCTGGAACGCGTTGCGCGTAACCTGAGGTTTGTCTCGAACGATTTGAAGGTACTCTTCGAAGGTGCCGTCCCAGTGTAGATCCTGGTAGCTTTCGTAGTCCTGCAGGGCAGCAATCTGCTTGACCATTTCCCCCATTGCGAAGTCCTCCTTGTCGATCAGAGTATCACCAACCAGGATCCTTGTTAACTATCGAAGCCATGCGGCAATGCAGGTCGCAACCACGGCCGCAAACACGAACCACCTCAAGCCGGCGACGGGCACTTTGAGCATGAGGCGAACGCCGAGCCGAGCGCCGACGATCGACGCGGCTGCCAAAACGATTGCTGGCGTCCAGGACACCAGGCCCGCCCATATGAAGATTCCGAGTGAGACTGTGCCAAATGTGAGCGTAACCACCAACTTGAGTGCATTGCCGCCGATCAGATCGTGACGCAGCGTTCCAACGAGAACACCGAGCAACAAGAAGCCCACTCCAGCCTGGATGAAACCCCCGTAAAGACCGGCCAGGAACAGGCCGGCGTAAGAACGAGGCGCATCTTGCGGACGCAGCGCCGGGCCTTTGCTGGGTAGCAAGGTTTGCTTCCGAAACGCGATCAGCGCCGCCATGACGATCATCGTCGCAAGCATGATCGGCTTGAGCACCCCCGGCGAAACCCTGGTCGCAAACCAGGCCCCGAGGATCGCGCCCAGCACGGTAGGGATCAGAATTGGAACAATCGAGCTCGTGTCGAGCTTGCCCTCGCGCTTTAGCGCGACGGTTCCGGCAATGCTTTGCGTGACGACGCCAAGTCGATAGGTCCCGTTTGCAACATCTGCAGGGAGCCCGAGGGCCATCAAGGCGGGGAGCACGATCATACCGCCGCCGCCAGCCATGACGTTCACGATCGTCGCCAGCACGCCTGCCGCAGCGAGGATGGCGAGGCTTTGGTAACTCAACTCCTCGATCATGAACGTTCCGGGTGCACACTATACCGTGTTTTCGTTTCTCCGTACGGCGGGCTGCAAAGCGTGCTAGCGTTCATCAACGTGAAGAAGACCTACGTCTTGGATACCAATGTGGTCCTTCACGACCCGTTAGCGGTCTATAAATTCGAGGACAACGCGGTCGTCCTACCGATCTTCGTCATCGAAGAGGTCGATCAGTTCAAAAAGGAGCTCAGCGAGCTCGGGCAGAACGCGCGACACCTTTCGCGCATTCTGGATGATCTGCGCAATCAAAACGGGCGCACGCTCGATCAAGGCGTGCCGCTCGAAAGCACCGGTGGCGAGCTCCGCGTTGCCGTGCCTCCCGAGATGCCCAAGCGAGCGCCCGGCCCAGGCGAGATGGACCGATTCATCTTGCAGATGGCCCTCGACCTTCAAGACCAACAACCCGATCGGCCTCTCGTATTCGTCACGATGGATACGAATCTTCGAATTCGCGCCGACGCGCTCGGGCTCAGGGCGGAAACCTACGAGGGTGGCCGCGTTTCGATCGACGAGCTCTACTCGGGCGTGGTCACCGTGGATGTGGATCGCGCGATGGTCGACCAGTTGGCCCAGCGCGAGCCCGTCGACGCGAGCCTGCTCGACGTCGAGCTCTACCCTCATGCCGGGCTGGTGCTTCGTGAGCGCGATCAGCACAGGCACACCGCGCTCGGACGCTTCGATGCGAAGGAGGGCACGATCGTTCCGCTCCGAGTGGGTAGAGAGGGGGTCTGGCGCGTGCGGCCCCGAAACCTCGAGCAGTACTTCGCGCTCGACATGCTCCTTTCGCCGGAAATCCATCTGCTGACCTTGATCGGCAAAGCCGGCACCGGAAAGACATTACTCGCCGTTGCGGCTGGGCTGCAGTCCGTCGTTCAGGACGGCGCGTACGGTCGGATGCTCGTCTCTCGGCCGATCTTTCCCATGGGCCGGGATGTCGGCTATTTGCCAGGGACGGTGGAAGAGAAGCTCAATCCCTGGATGCAACCGATCTTCGATAATCTAGAGTACATCTTCAGCAGCGGTCGCGGCCGAATGTCGGAGCACCGGAACTACGAAGATCTTCTCGCGTCTGGTGTCATTCAAATCGAGCCACTCACATACATTCGCGGTCGCTCGCTACCAAACCAGTTTCTGGTCGTCGACGAGGCACAGAACCTGACCCCCCATCAGGTCAAGACGGTGATCACGCGATGTGGCGCCGACACGAAAATCATACTCACCGGCGACCCGTATCAAATCGACAATCCATACGTAGACTCTGCAAGCAACGGGCTCACCGTGGTCGCGCAGCGGTTTCAGGGCGAAAACATCGGCGCCCACGTGACCCTCTCGAAAGGTG
>CAMYMX010000409.1 GCA_947259605.1 uncultured Polyangiaceae bacterium
TGATGGCCTCGGGCAACGCTGCGATCATGGAGCTATTCGACTTCAGCACCAGCGTGCGCACGGTCACCGCAACGATCGCAGCAGAGCTCGGTGAAGTCGCACAGGGCGATCCGCACTGGCGGGTGCTCTTCTTGCTCGGCGTCATGCTCTTCGCTGTGACTTTCGTCCTCAACCTCCTCGGCGACCTGTTCATCCAGCGACTGCAAAAGAGGCTGACCGCGTCATGAGGTATACGAGGAAAGACTGGCTGCTCGCAGGACTGACCGGACTTTCGCTCCTGGTGATCTTGACGCTTCTGGCGGTGCTGCTCGGGCAGATCGTCTGGCACGGAGCACCCGTCATCTCCGCCGAGTTCCTCAGTCAGAGCCCGGGCGCTGACATGGTCAGCGGCGGAATCTGGCCGGCGATCTACGGCACCGTGTTCATGACCCTCCTGATGACGATTGCGGGCGTGCCCGTCGGCATCGCCACCGCGATCTACCTGACCGAGTACGCATCCCCCCGATCGCGCATCGCGAAGATCGTGCGCATCGCGGTGAACAACCTGGCGGGTGTTCCTTCCATCGTATTTGGTCTCTTTGGGCTTGGATTTTTCATCATTTTCGTCGGTGGCAGCATCGACGCGCTCCTCTATGACGACACGACGCCAGTCTGGGGAAAGCCCTCGATCCTCTGGGCCTCGCTCACCCTCGCGGTGCTGACCTTGCCCGTGGTCATCGTGACGACCGAAGAGGCGCTGAGAACGGTGCCTCAAGAGTTCCGCGACGCATCGCTCGCCCTGGGCGCGACGCGCTTCCAGACGGTCTACAAGATCGTCCTTCCCAACGCGAAGGGCGGCATTCTGACCGGCGTGATCCTCGCGGTGAGCCGTGGCGCGGGCGAAGTGGCGCCTATCATCTTCTGTGGCGCAGCCAACTTCCTGCCCTACCTGCCGACCGACCTTCGCGACATGTTCATGCACCTCGGCTATCACGTCTACGCCTTGGCGACGCAATCACCGAACGTCGACGCCGCGAGGCCGACCCTCTTCGGCACGGTGCTCGTCTTGCTCGTACTCACGTTCTCGCTCAACCTGCTAGCGGTGATTATTCGAGCCCGGTCGCGCGCAGCCCTTCGATCATGAACAAGCCCACAGATGCGGCCGCCGAAGCCCCCAACGAAGTCAAGATGGAGACACGGGGGGTCAACGTCTACTACGGGGACAATCACGCCATTCGGGACGTCGACTTCGACATCGCCGACCGGAGCGTGACCGCGCTGATCGGGCCCTCGGGCTGCGGCAAGAGCACTTACCTTCGTGCGCTCAACCGCATGAACGACACGATCTACAGCTGTCGGGTCGAAGGGCGCATCCTGCTCGATGGCGAGAACATCTACGACCGGAGCGTCGATCCGGTGGAGGTCCGCCGCAGGGTCGGCATGGTCTTCCAGAAGTCGAATCCGTTTCCGAAGTCGATCTTCGACAACGTCGCCTTTGGGCTCCGAATCGGAGGCGAAAAGGACAAGGACGTGATTGCAGAGCGCGTCGAGGAGTCCCTCAAAGGGGCGGCCCTCTGGGATGAGGTGAAGGACCGTCTGCAGAGCTCGGCGCTTGGGCTCTCGGGCGGCCAGCAGCAGCGCCTCTGCATCGCGCGTTGTCTGGCGGTATGGCCGGAGGTCATCTTGATGGACGAACCGGCCTCGGCCCTCGACCCGATCGCGACGGCGAAAATCGAGGAGCTCATCCGCGAGCTGCGCGAGAACTATACGATTGTGATCGTGACGCACTCGATGCAGCAGGCTGCCCGGGTCAGCGATTTTACCGCGTTTTTTTACATGGGAGAGCTCATTGAACACGGCAAAACGGAGAACATGTTCACCCGCCCCTCCAGAAAACGTACGGAGGAGTATATTTCCGGTAGGTTTGGATAATGGCGCGCCCTAGCCGACCCTTGCGCACGCACACGCATCAAGAGTTCGAGGCGGAGCTGCGCAATCTGAAGGATCGACTCCTCGCAATGGGCGGTCGATGCGAACAAATGATCAGCGTTGCGGTGCGCGCGTTCGAGGACCGCGACGTGAGCCTGGCCAACGAGGTCATGCAGGCCGACCATCTCATGAACGAGGACGAGGTGGAGGTCGACGACCTCGCGGTGCGCATCCTGGCGCTGCGGCAGCCGGTGGGTCGTGACCTTCGCTTTGCCGTTGCCGCCGTCAAGGCAACGACCGACCTCGAGCGTATCGGTGACGAGGCCGTCAACATTGCGGAGCGCGCGATGGAGATGGAGCCTGCCGACGGTCTGAGCCCGCCGGGCTCCAAGCTTCCAGAAATGGCGCAACGCGCCCGTGCGATGCTTCGCGATGCACTCAACGCGCTCGTCGAAGAGAACCCGGGCAAGGCGCGCGCGGTCTTTGAGCAAGACGACGCGGTCGACGACATCTACGGCGAAGTCATGGGGCTCTGCCTCGAGTACATGAAGGACGACCCGTCTCGCATTCCGGACGGCATGCGGATCTGCAACTGCGCCAAGTACCTCGAACGGATCGCCGATCACGCGACCAACATCGCGGAGATGGTGATCTTCATGGTCGACGGGCGGGACGTCCGACACGGCGGGCACGGCGCCTGAGGACGGGCTCAGCGGTATCCGGTCGGCGGGTAGACTTCGTCGGGCGGCGGGCAGCCGAAGATCCTGCCGGTGACGACGGTCGTCATGCCATCTTCCAGATCGAGGTGCGCCGATTCGAGGAGAATGTGCGTTGCGCCACGCTCGGCGGCCTGCTCGAGCGCGTCTTCTCGGGCGTGCGCGGCGTCTCCGCCGGCGCCTTCGACGACTCCCAGCTTCTCGCAGCGCGGCTTGGTGTTCACGATCCGGACGTCCGCCGCGGTCTCGGTGCTCGTGGGCTTGCAAGCCGGCGCCGAGTAGCAGAGGAACACGAGCCCGACGAAGGCGAGGCGGCTCAACTTAGAGCGAGGCCTGGAGTTGGAGACGGAAGACTGTGGAGCCTTCTCCGAAGGTGTCTTCCCAAAGCTGCGAGACGTCGGCCTGAATCTTGAACGGGTGCCGAGCGAAATAGTAACTCACGGAAAAGGTGGTTCCGTACTGGTCGGTCAAGCTGGTGGCCCCCCTCTTCGAGTTGGCCTTGACCAGCGCGCCGCGGGCCGCGAACTCGAAGCCGGTGTGGGGAATGAGATAGCCGGCCTGGAGCATCCAGCCGATGCCATTGCGGGGGTCGGTCGGGAGATCTGGGTCGTAGTCGGGATCCGTTGGTGCGATGTCGCCGACATTCCGCTGGCCCGTCCGAAACGCGAGCTCGCTGATCGCCGAGAAGCCGCGCGCTTTGAAGATCGCGTCCACGAAGACGAAATGATAGTCCGCTGTGCCACCGTCTGCGAAGGGTACGCCGACCATGCCACGGTTGCGGTCCGCGTTTTGGAAGAAGGAGTACGTGGCGCCGATCGAGAGGCGCGGCTTGGTTCGAGCGAAATCGACCTCGCTGTAATCTCGAAAGATCCCCAACGGCAGGTACTCGACACGAGCCAGGTAGACCATTGAGAAGTCCTTGAACTGCGGGTTGTTGAGTCCGTTGCCGGATGAAACGCCGAATACGTAGCGCATCTTGTTCTTCCCGAGGAAGTCGCGGGATCGGATGTCGATGCCGATGTCGCGATCGAGCGAGAACTCCGAATTGACCTGAGATCGGTCGACCATCTGAAGGTTGCCCGAGGAGATCACCCGCGTCCGGTTCGACGAGATTTTGTACTGTCCGACACGAACTTGGATGTCGCGGTTCTTGGTGAAGTCGAGGTAGTAGTCGAGGACGACGTTGTCTTTGCGAAGCGGGTCGATCTCGAGCTTGTATTGGTTGTGCTTCCCGAACGCGTAGCCCTGGAACACGAAGCGCGCGCGCCGAAGCCGGAAGTCCTGCAGATTGGCTTCAGGCTCGTCGCCTTCATTGGTCCCCAGGTTCTCATCATGGGCGTAGGTGTAGAGCATCTGC
>CAMYMX010000410.1 GCA_947259605.1 uncultured Polyangiaceae bacterium
CCGTGTGGGGGCGAGGTCAGGTCAGACAGATCGAGCCAGTCTTGCTCAAGAACCTCGCGCGATACGGGTATGAAATCTACGAGCCCACGCAGGAAGAGCTCGCTGCCTTCAAGGCGAAGCAGAAGGACGTCCCGGACCGAATCGCGAAAGAGATGGGTCCCGAGGGGGTTGCACTCTTGAAGGCGATCCGTAAGACATTCTGAGCCATCGCCCATGAAACCACACGTTCTTCACGGCAAGAACAGCGCCGTTCCAACTCAGCCGCTCAAAGCGCGGCAGGCCCTCGGAAAGTACCGGATTCGACGCCGAATCGGGGCCGGTGGGTTTGCGACGGTCTACGAGGCGTACGACACGATCGAGGGCATCCCAATTGCGCTCAAAGTGCCGAACCTCGATCAGCTCGACAAGGAATCGCTAAACGCCATCCATCGCGAGGTGCGAATCACCGCGCGCCTCGACCATGAGAACATCTTACCGCTCCGAAATGCCATGATGATCGACGGTCATTTCGTGATTGCGACTCCGCTCGGGGAACAGACGCTGACCGACCGCTTGCACTACCGCCTCGGACCGAAAACCGCCCTGTCGTACACCGAGCAGCTAGTCGATGCCCTCGCGTACGCCCACGAGGTTCGAGTCATTCACTGCGACATCAAGCCTGACAACGTGATCCTCTTTCCGGAGGGACACGTCCGCTTGGCCGACTTCGGCATTGCGAAGGTTGCGCTCCGGACTCGAACCATCATGGGTTCTGGGCAAGGTACGGTTGGCTACATCGCGCCCGAACAGGCGATGGGCAAGCCGTCGTTTCGTTCTGATGTGTTCTCGATGGGCCTGCTGATCTATCGCATGTTTGCCGGCGAGCTCCCCGCCTGGCCGTTTGATTGGCCGCTGCCCGGCGCCGACAGACTTCGCCGCACGGTCAGCCGAGATTTCATCGTTTTTCTTCGCCGTGCGATCGAAGTTCGGGAACGCAAACGTTTTAGGGATGGCGTGCAGATGCACAGGGCGTTTCAAGCGGTGGCGCCCAAGGCGCTTCGAAACACCACACGCAGCAAGAGAGCTTCGCTGTGAGCAAAGCCCACATCTTCGAAGATGTGGACATGGCGCGGGGAGAGCGCTTCGAGCTTGGCGGCTGCGAGGCGGTGGTGCTCAGCATTCGAAAACCCGAACGCGAGGGGCCGAACGAGGACGCTGCCGGCTTGATCTCGATCGGCGAGGAGGCCGGTGTAGCGGTGGTGTCCGATGGCGCCGGTGGTCATCCAGGCGGCGCCGAAGCAGCGAAGCTCGCGGTGCAGGCGGTCTGTGAATCCGTGGCGGAGCTCGGGGCAGAGCCTGCGGATTTGCGCGGGGCGATCATCAACGGCTTCGAATCTGCGGACCGCGCGATCTCTGCGCTTGGGACCGGGGCTGCGGCCACCCTCGCGGTTGTCGCGGTGCAGGGCCACAAGATGCGCTCCTATCATGCGGGCGATTCGATGGTGCTCGTGACCGGGCAGCGCGGACGCATCAAGTGGCAGACCATCCCGCACTCTCCGGTTGGCTACGCGGTCGAGGCGGGGTTGCTGGATGCCGGAGACGCGCTGCACCACGAAGACCTTCACATCGTCTCGAACCTCTTGGGTGCGAAAGACATGCGAATCGAGCTCGGCGCCACGCTCAGCCTGGCGCGCCGCGATACCGTCGTTTTGGCCAGCGACGGGCTCAGCGACAATCTTCACCTCGACGAGATTGTGGAGCACCTGCGCAGGGGTCCGCTTGCCAGGGCCGTCGACGACTTGGCTGCCCTTGGGCGTCGACGCATGCAGGCTCCCGGCGAAGGCGCTCCCTCGAAGCCGGACGACCTGACCTTCATCGCGATTCGCCGCCGCCGCTGACGGTCGCACTTGGTGGTATGATCCCGGCCATGCTGGCTCGGCTTGGTGAGGTATTTAGCCGGTGGGCCGAGCGCTGGGTTCCCGATCCATTCGTCCTTGCGCTCGCGCTGACCTCGATTGCGCTCGTCGGAGGGTTCGCGCTCTCGGGATCGGTCGCGACGGTGCTTCAGGGCTGGTACAGCGGTTTTTCGAGCACGCCGCTCCTCGCTTTTGCGCTGCAGATGTGCCTCATCTTGGTGACGGGTCAGGCCTTGGCGTCTAGCCCGCCGGTGCAGAGGGCGGTTCGAGCGGTCGCGCGCGTGCCCAAGCGTACGCCGGAGGCCGCCGGCTTGGTCGCGCTCATCGCCTGCCTGACCGGCCTCATCCAATGGGGGCTCGGAGCGGTCGTCGCCGCTTTCGTGGTTCGGGAGATCGCGCAGAGCGCTGCGGAAGATGAACGGCCAATGGACATTCCCGTGCTCGGCGCGGCTGCGTACGCTGGGCTCGCGGTCTGGCACGGAGGGCTCAGCGGCTCGGCGCCCTTGAAGGCGGCCGAATCGGCGCAGTTCACCCAGGGCACGATGCAGTCGATCCCCGTGAGCGAAACGCTTTTTTCGTCACTGAATCTCGTCGTGAGCGGTGGCTTGCTGATCTTATTACCACTGATGTGCATTGCGCTTGCGCCCAAGTCCGCGTTGGTTCCCGAGGTCCCAGCAGTGCCCGTCGTCGCATCGCAGCGGGGTCAGCGCTCGCTTCTAGGACTCTTCGTCGGCGGCGCGGCCGCATTCCTGGTCGGCTACGGTTGGGTCCGAGGCGAAGTCGCGTTTGATCTCAATTCAGTCAACCTCTTTTTCTTGGCCTTGGCGCTTGCTGCGCACGGCTCCATTCGGAGCTTCCTCGATTCGGTGTCGGACGGGGCGCGCGGCGCGGGCGCGATCATCGTTCAGTTCCCCTTGTACTTCGGCATCCTCGGCGTGATGCAGGCAAGCGGGATGATCGAACGGCTCTCTTCGGCAATGGCATCCGTTGCCTCCACCACGACCTTTCCTCTGCTCACCTTCCTGAGTGCTGGCCTCGTAAACTTCTTCGTGCCCTCGGGCGGAGGTCAGTGGGCCCTTCAAAGCGACGTGCTTCTGACCAGCGCCGCCGCCCTCGACCTCGACTCCGCGCGGACGGTCATGGCCTTTGCCTACGGCGACGAATGGACCAACCTCTTGCAGCCGTTTTGGGCCCTGCCGCTGCTTGCGATCACCGGCCTCAAGGCTCGCCAAATCGCGGGCTACACCGCGATTCTGGCGATCGGCATGGGCCTCTACGTCGGCCTAGCCTTGTTGCTCTTTGGCTAGAGATCCGGAGCGACGCTGTAGTCGGCTTCGGTGCTCTCGGCGATTTGCTCGAGCGTTGCGCCATCCCCGAGCTCGACCAGCGTCATTCCACCGCCGCCCTTCTTGTCGATCTCGAAGACGCCGAGGTCGGTGATCACGAGGTCGACGACGTGGGTGCCGGTCAGGGGCAGTGTGCAGCGCTTCAGCAGCTTGGGCTTGCCCTTGGCCGTGTGCTCCATGACGACGACGACGCGCGGAACGCCCGCGACCAGGTCCATGGCACCGCCCATTCCCTTCACCATCTTGCCGGGGATCATCCAGTTGGCGAGGTCGCCGTTGTCGGCAACCTGCATCGCTCCGAGGATCGACAGGTTGATGTGCCCACCGCGAATCATCGCGAACGATTCGGCGCTCGAAAAGAAGCTCGTGGTCGGAAGCTCGGTCACCGTCTGCTTACCGGCGTTGATCAGGTCGGCGTCCTCGTCTCCCTCGTAAGGGAAGGGGCCCATCCCGAGCATGCCGTTTTCGCTCTGTAGCTGGACGGTCATCCCCGCCGGAATGTGGTTCGACACCAGGGTCGGGATGCCAATGCCGAGATTCACGTAGAAGCCGTCGCGAAGCTCTTGCGCGGCGCGTGCAGCCATTTGGTCGCGGGTCCAAGCCATCGTTCTCTCCTCAGGGGCGCGGGCGCGTGGTCCGTTGCTCGATGTGCTTCGAGGGGTTTGCGTAGTGAATGATGCGGTCGACGAAGATTCCGGGAGTCATGATCTGATCGGGTGCGAGCTCACCGGGCTCGAC
>CAMYMX010000411.1 GCA_947259605.1 uncultured Polyangiaceae bacterium
TAGGTCGCAGGTCATGCCGTACCGGGACTCCGCCTGCGGGTCGATGTCGAGCGCGGTATTGGTAAACGCGATCGGCCGGAGCCGGACTTTGACCTCGTCTTCGGGTATGGTTTCGATGTCGAAGCGGAGCGCCGTCTCGAGCGCGCTCGCCGAGATGTTCACCAGATGAACGCCACCGACGATCTTGTGCCGGGGCGGAATCTCGAGGACCGCTCCCTGCTGGAAGGCCTGTAGCTCTTGGAGCGCTTGGGTGGACTGAGCGAAAAAGGCGCCGCCCTCGAGCCCCGCCGTGACGTCGTGGAAGCCGCGCTCATCGCAGCTCCAGGTCCCATCAGGCCCCGGGTACGTTGTCTCGGGCACGAAGAACCAGTTCGAATGGTGCCAGGCGCCATCGTTGGTCTGCCTGATCTTAGATACAAACAGCGGTTTGTCGTTGTTGAGCGTCCAGCTCTGACAGGTGCCACTCACCTGTTCACCGCGATCGACCATGATCGGCTCGAACGAGTGGCCGAGCGTCGGTTGGATCTCGTCCGACGCGCTTTGCTGCGCGCAAGCGGCAACCAAGATGAACGGAATCAAGACGGGGAGCGACCGCATCATGGCAACGGTCGCCTGCTTCGAGGCGCTTGGCAAGGGGAGAGAAGCGGCGTAAACGGAACCGACGCATGGGACCGCCGTCGCGAGACTTGATGCCTCCGGAACGGGATCACAGCGCCCTTCCCTCGCGAGGCACGCGTACCAGGGTTCAGCGGGTCGGCTTGGTCCTAGGTCCGGCACTTTTTGCACTCCTGTTGATCTTCGATCTCGACCCGGCGCGTCCCGAGGTCACGCGGATGGCGGCGGTTGCGATCCTGATGGCGACTTGGTGGATCACCGATGCGATCCCTCTTTTCGCCACCGCTCTGCTACCGCTCATCTTGTACCCACTGCTCGGAATCGCACGCACAGGCGACACCGCCCCGGTCTACTTCAACAGCACCATCGTCCTGTTCCTCGGCGGATTCATGATCGCCCTCACGATGGAGAAGTGGAATCTTCACCGGCGGATCGCGCTTTGGATCATTCGCACCGTCGGAGGCGGCGCCGATCGCATCATTCTCGGCTTCATGTTGGCAGGGGCGTTCCTGTCGATGTGGATCTCGAACACGGCGACCGCGATCATGATGATCCCCATCGGACTCGCGATCGTAGTCCGAATGGAAGAGGATTTTGGTCGAGAGAGCACCCACACGTTCTCGGTCGCGGTGATGCTCGCCATCGCCTACTCCTGCTCCGTCGGTGGCATCGCAACCTTGGTGGGGACCCCGCCCAATCTCTCTTTGCAGCGAATCTTCCAGATCACGTTTCCAGACGCGCCTCCCATCGGATTCGGGCTTTGGTTCGCCATGGCGCTTCCGATTTCGATCATCCTTCTCATCGTCGCCTGGCTGCTGCTGACCCGGGTCTTCTATCGGATCTCCGATGAAGTGACCGTGGACCGCTCGATTGTCGACGAAGAGGCCGAAAAGCTGGGCTCGATGGCGTACGAGGAGCGAATCGTCCTCGCGGTCTTCGTGTCGACGGCCTTGCTCTGGCTGTTCCGGGCGCCCCTCGTGTTGGGCTCCCTCACCGTGCCCGGATGGTCGGAGCTGTTGCCGTACGGAGAGCTCTTCGACGATGCGACGGTCGCGATCGGTATGGCCTCGATTATGTTTCTGATTCCGACTCGCTCACCCGGTTCCGAATCGGCGACGATCATGGGGCCGGGCGTGATCCGGCGGCTTCCCTGGAACATCGTTCTCCTCTTCGGCGGCGGCTTTGCCTTGGCGCAGGGCTTCCAAGTCACCGGGCTCGCCGCGTTCATCGGCCAGCAGTTCACAGGGCTCGCCGGCGTGCCTCCGCTGATCATCATCTTTGCGACCTGCCTCGGCCTCACGTTCCTCACGGAGCTCACGTCCAACACGGCGACCACGGAAATGGTCCTCCCGGTGCTCGCCTCCATCGCGGTAGCTACCGGCATTCACCCGCTCCTCCTGATGGTGCCCGCCACACTTTCGGCCTCCTGCGCGTTCATGATGCCGGTGGCGACGCCCCCAAACGCTGTCGTGTTCGGAAGTCAGCGGGTGACGATCCCCGAGATGGCGCGGGTGGGGCTGGCGCTGAACGTGATCGGCGCGGTGGTGATCACGTTCGTGTTCTACTTGCTCGGGACGGCGCTCTTCGGAATCGAGCCGGGGGCGCTCCCCGACTGGGCGACGACCCCGCCGGCTCGTCCGTAGCCCGCCGTAGAGCGTTCTGATTCTTTTTGTATCGTTTCTCGCACTAAAGCTGCGGGGAGCGGCGGAGCTGGCTACCCTGTACTTCATGGGGGAGAGCAAAGTTTTCTCGCACGGCTCCACGCTATCGCTGTGCTTGGGTTTGCTCATGATGGCGGCTTGCTCATCGGGTTCCAATCCTCGCTCTGGCGTCGGAGGTTTCGGCGGTGGCGCGGGCGTTGGGGGCGGCGCCGGCGGAAGCGGCGGGGTGAGTAGACCTTGCCCCTGCCCTTCGGGCGAAGTCTGTGTTCAAGACGAGTGCCTGGCCGAACGCGGTGCGTGCGACAGCGACGACGACTGCGGTGGCGACACGTATTGCTGCGCAGCCGGCTGCTTGTCGGATCCAGGCGACACACCGACCTGCATCGCCTATGGAAGTGGCCCGCGGGGCAATGTGAACGAGCTCTGTCTTGGCGACATCACCATCGGGCTCTTTCAAGCCGATGTTCAATGCGAATGGACCGGGCCTCCGCCCGGCGATCGGTGACATCAACGGCGACGGCTTCCCAGACATCGTGACGCATCGCGCCCTAGGCGGCGTGATCGCGTACGCCTGGAACGAGCCTGCCGAGACGTACACGGGCCTTTGGGTGGCCCTCGAGACCGACATCAGCGGCCAGCGCTGGGATGGGCTCGCCCTGCACGACTTGGACGACGACGGCATTCCCGAAGTGATCTCGGCAAGCGAAGTCTACGACGGACCGACGGGCAATCGGTTGAACTCGGGTCAGGTCTTGTCGGGCGCAGGCGCGATGAGCGTCCCTGCCGTCGCAGATGTCGACGGAGATGGCGAAATCGAAATCACCGCGCGTGACATTCATCGGTGGAACGCCAACACGAACCAATGGGACCTCGCCTACACGCTCAGCCACACTGCGCAGTTCTGGGCCGTTGCAGATTTCGGCACGCCGGGCGCAACACCAGCGGAGTTTGATGCCAACAGCTTTGACGGGATCGCTGAAATCGTTTCGACGGGCAACGGCAACGCTCGCTTGATGACGCTCTCGGGCCAAGTCCTCCTGAACGTGAGCTCGGGCATTCTCGGCGGCGGGCCGCCGACGATCGGCGATTTCGACGATGATGGACGCCCGGAGTTTGCGTCCGCAGGCGGGAACTTCTACCGGCTGTTCGACCTCGATTGCTCGTCTGATCCAGCGTGCCTGACGACGGAGATTCGCTGGTCCACCTCGTCGCAGGACCTTTCGTCCAATCGCACCGGCTCTTCGATTTTCGACTTCGAAGGAGACGGCGCTGCAGAGGCGGTGTACGGGGACGAGTGCTTCACACGCATCTACGAGGGATCGACCGGAGAGGTCCTCTACTCCGCGTTCCGCACCTCTTGCACCTGGTTCGAAAACCCCGTGATCGCCGACCCCGACGGGGACTCCAACACTGAAATCCTCATCGGCTCGAACGCCAACTGCAATCGAACCTGCCCCGCGATTGACCCGATTCACCGTGGCAACCGCTGCGAGGCCGGGGCCGACTGCCTATCCGGATTGTGCGACGAAGGCTTCTGCCGCTGTGCCGGCGACTCGGAGTGCCGGGAGGGCTACTCGTGCGAAACGCCGATTGCAGGAACGCAGGGAAGCGGCGACACCTGCCGCGCCGAGCATCCGCCCGGCGTTGGGCAAGTGGGCCTCCGAATCCTCCGAGACGCGCTCGATCGCTGGGTCTCTTC
>CAMYMX010000412.1 GCA_947259605.1 uncultured Polyangiaceae bacterium
ATCTCGATGCCGACCGAGCCCGCGGCGCTGTCGTCTTCGGCGAGCAAAATGGTCCCCGAAAGCCAGCCTGTCGTGATCTCCTCGGTGGGCGCCTTCAGCTCGAAGACGTATCGGTAGCGAATGCGCGCGGCGATGGGCTCCCAGTCGGTGCGTGCCGGCTCGAAGACAAACTGGCGGGCGGCCGCAACGGCGGCTTCATCGAACGCCTCTCCGGCCGAGAGCGCCACGTTCACCTCGGTGACTCGCCCATCTTTGCCGACGACGATGTCGAGCTCGACCTCCGTCTCCTCGGGCTCTTCGCCTTCGATTTCGGGGTAAGCAGCCTCGACGAAGCGAATCAGCTTCGGCGGCGTGATCAGCGGCTTCTTTTCTTCTCCGGGCGCGACCTGAGCAGTCGTCTGCGCGTACGCCCCATTCGAGACGAATCCCGCGAGGAGCAAGGCAGCGACCAAGCGAAGCACCGCATAAGCATACGAATGGGTGCATCGCCACACAAACCGAAGCGGCCGGCGCCGTCGTCGACAGTGAGGGCGGCTCATTCCGGCGCCGTGCAAAAGGTGACACGAATGTCACATGGGGAGCGTGCAGATCGCTGGTTCGAGGACTGTCTCTGATCTACCGTCAGGCGATGATGAGGTGGTTATCCATCGCTTCCATGGCGCTGATCGCGACGCTGTCGTGGATCGGCTGCGGCGACTCTCGCCCAGCCGGCACCGCTGGAAATGACAGTTCCTTGGTCGGTGGTCCGTGCGTCGAAAACATCGATTGCGATGAGCGCCTTTGCGAGAACAATATCCAGCTCCCCGATGGCATTTGCACCATCTCCTGCGGTAACTCGGGGGATTGTCCCCAGGGCTCCTCCTGCGCGGAGCTGACGAGCGGCTGGGTCTGCCTCGTGAACTGCGTCCATACTCCGGACTGCAGGGCCGGTTATGCGTGCCAACCGGTGACGGAAGCCGGTACGAACGGCGGCTCGACGGTGCCCGTCTGCATCGGCGGCTCCGCCACTTCTTGAGCGCACGGATCCTGCCTGAAGATGGCGACGATCTGCGGATGGCTGACCCGATCTTGGAGCTCCGATCCTTTGCTGAGAGTTGAAATGTTTTCGAAGGCGCATATCGGCGGAACTTGGTTCCTCCTGGTGGTCTTGCTGGCCGCTTGTAGGTCGGCTCCGTCTGCGCGCGGGACGGAGGCTGCGCGGGAGTCGAAGAGCTACGTCTTCAAGCACGAAGGCATCGTGCGAGATGTCGGTGTTTTCGACCCGCGCATGGGGACAGACGAGGGTCTGTCTCGGCCGATGGTCGTGGTGCTGCACGGCGGGCTTGGCGACGACGACGACGTGGTCGCGCTGACCTTCGGAAAGCTCAACGAGCTTGCCGCGGAGGACGACTTCCTGGTGGTCTATCCTCAGGGCATTGGCGGCCACTGGAACGATGGGCGCAACGCCAAACGCTATGTTGCGCAGCGCGAGGGCGTCAACGACGTCGGTTTCCTCACGACACTGATCGACGACCTCCTCGAGAAACGTAACGTCGACCCCGACGCGGTCTTTCTCGTCGGAGTCTCGGACGGCGCGATGATGACGCATCGCTTCGCGTGTGAGCGAACCGAAAAGCTCCGGGGGTTTGCAGCGATCATCGGCGCCATGCCCTACGAGGTCGCGCGCAGGCGCTGGCGTTGTGGAGAAGAACCGTTGTCAGCCCTGATGATCAACGGAACGGAGGACCCGGTCGTTCCCTACGACGGAGGGATGGTGCGGTTCGGTGGTCAGAAGCTCGGTCGGGTGCTTTCGGTCGAGCGAACTTTCTCGTTTTGGAGACGCCATGCCGGCTGCACGGACGTCGCCGTGTCGAAGATCCCCGATTTCGTTCCCAGCGACGGAACCCGGATCGAGCGGCACAAGGCTACGGGCTGTGCGGCGGGCACCAAAGTCGAGCTCTTCTCCGTAGAGGGTGCGGGTCACACCTGGCCGTCCGGCTGGCAATACCTACCCGAAAACATGATCGGACCAACCAGCCAAGACATCAACGCCGCCGTGGCGGCCTGGCGGTTCTTTCAAAGCACGCTCTAGTCGCGATCGCGATGATGTCACCTGCAACATTTTCGAAACGATCTCGGCAAGCGCCATCGCCCGCCCTCGGTCTTGGGCTACCGTCTGGTCTCATGTCGATGCGTATCCTTGGCTTCCTCGGTCTGCTGGCGCTTGCCGCGGGCCTCACCGTCGTCCTGCTGCAGGGTTGTGGAGACGCGGGCCGCATCGATGCGGCGTGCCGGTCCAACGACGACTGTGCCGCCACCGAGCTCTGCGCAACAGGGTTGTGCGAGGGGGGGCTCGGCGTGTGCAACGAGCGGCCCGTCATGTGCCCCGACACCGATAGCCCGGTATGTGGTTGTGACAACCAGACCTATCAGAACGGTTGCTTTGCAGACATGGCCGGGGTTCGCCTCGCCCGCACCGGTCCTTGCATCCCAGCGCCGAGCTGAGGGGTGCGAATTGCGGTACGAGCGGCTCAACGCGAGGATCGAACCGCCCGCAGCCAGTCACCGCTCAGAACGAACTTCGGGAACCTGTAGAACTGTTCGGTGAAAATTCGCGTCACGAATTCCCCCGGGCGTTCGAAGGGGAGCGGCGGATTGGGCTCCATCTTGTGGCCGAAGCCTTGGATGGCGAGGGAGATGACTGGGAGCAAGAGCGAGAGCAGGGCGGCGACCCAGCGCCCCTGAAACGCAGCCACGACTGCATAGACGAAGCCGAGGACGAAGAGCGGCACGACCACGATGTGGAGGAGCAGATTCGTGCGGTTCTTGTGAAAGCGGGGGTAGTCCATGCGGCGAGGCTACTGCAGTCGCCGAACGAATTAAAGGGCCCCGATCGCGTGCTCGCGCAACCGGGGCCGGGTGGTGGATGGTGTTTGTGACTGTGGCTCTTGGGGAGGCTGTGGTTGGAGAGTGCGAACCTACGCGATCTTGGAGCCAGGCAGGTTGCCGAGATGGTGAACAACGCGTGACAGCGGTTAAAACGAAACCGCCGCTCCCGAAATGGGGGCGGCGGTCTC
Source organism: uncultured Polyangiaceae bacterium (assembly GCA_947259605.1). Lineage (GTDB taxonomy): Bacteria > Myxococcota_A > Polyangia > Polyangiales > Houyiibacteriaceae > SG8-38. Next base: position 3,057 of record CAMYMX010000412.1, read on the forward strand.
GTTTGCGGGTCGGCACTAGGTGTGCCGATCGGAGTTGCTGGTTCTAGTTGGCGGAGTAGTCCGTCCAGCCGCCAGTCGTCCAGTCCGTCCCGCTCGGGGCGAAGGCGCCCGCGCAGCTGCTGTTGCCGACGGAGTAGTCGTGCGCGGCGCGATCGGCGATTTCTGGATTCTGATCGACCGTGTTGCCAAGCCCGTCGTCGAGCTCCGTTGGCTCGTCAAAGAAGCCGGTCCCGGCGCTATTCGGATCGTTGTCATCGATGGGATAGTCCGGATCGTTAGCCCAGAAGCAGGTATCCGAAACCGACATATTGGTTGGCCAGGCCGGGTCCCAGCTGCCATCACGAACGTCGACGCCGGGCCCGTCCCAGTCCGCGACGACGAGGTCGGAGAGCGTTCCAATCGTTCCCCGGCGTAAGACGATGCCGGCGACCGTACCGGTCGAACCGAGCAGCGTACCAAAGCTGACCGTCGGATTGGAACGGGGTTCCACGTCGTTGTTGTCGCTGAAGTTGTCACCCTCGATGCCGCGCGGATCGTCGCTCCGCGGGCTGGTGTGATCGACGATGAAGTTGGTCGCCTCGCCCTGCCAGCCCTGATCCCAGTCGAGCCCGTCGTCTCCAGTCGCCGAAACGATGAAGTTGCTGATCGAGGCCGTGCCGCCGAAGAACTCGACTCCGTCGTCCTCACCCTGGTGGAGCTGAAGGTACTCGAGCGTCGTGTCGGTGCCGCATCCGCCGAGCGTCAGGCTGTTGAGCTCGTTGTCCTCGCCGAACGTGAATCCGGCAAACTCGACGCGCACGTAACTCAAGGTTCCGCAATTGGACGTCGGGGCGTCGCCGCCATAGGTCCCGCGATTGTCCCCCTCGGGCAGCCCTTCGATGCTGCCCTCGCAGATCAC
>CAMYMX010000413.1 GCA_947259605.1 uncultured Polyangiaceae bacterium
TCGCACAGCGAGCGCTTCGAAGTTGTGGCATCGAACCGGATGCGATCGTCGACGAGATGTCGCCGCCGTACGGGCTCAATACCGGCTTTGAAATCGAGGAGATGAGCGCGAAGGGTTACGCCACGCTCTTGCGCTTCGAGCGAGGCCGGGTGAAGCACCCCGAGATCTTTGGGCCCGCCCGGGTCCATTTCGGCCTCCGCACCCTGGAATCGCACAATACGTCGTACCTGTTGGCGCGAAAACACGGGCATCTGGTCGGCGCGGTGGGTTACGCCCACGACGCCCGACTCGACCATGCGGTGCGGATCTTCGAGCTCGTCTGCGCAGACGAGTCTCCGGTGCGCGTGCTGCTTCAAGAGCTCATGCGCCGGTCACGTGAGGAATGGCGCGTCGACTACGTCGAAGTCGACGTCAACGCTCACGCTCCGCGCATGCAAAAGACGCTCCTGGAGCTGGGTTTCGTCCCGGTTGCGTATCTGCCAGCGGCGGTGTTCCACCATGTCGAGCGGTTAGACACCGTTCGGATGGAGCGATTCTACGTCCCGGTTCACACCGATAATCTGCACGTCTGCGAGGAATCCAAACCTGTGGTCGAGATGGTGGTTCGCAACCTCAACACCCGGACGATTCAGCCGAAGCTCGTTCAACTGTTACCGACGACACGGCTCGGACACGGTTTGAATCGCGAGCAAGCCTCACGCCTCTCCACTCTTTTCGAGACCGTGACCTTCGCCGATGGGGAGACGATCGTGCAGGCCGGCGAGCGCGACGCCCGGCTCTACATCTTGCTCTCGGGCATGGCACGCGTGTTCTCGGGGACGCCCGCAGAAGAGGTCGGCACGGTCGCTCAGGGCGAGATTCTCGGCGAAGTCTCCCTGCTTCGCAAGACGCCGCACTCGGCCACCGCGGTTGCCGACGGCATCGTCGAGGCCGCGGTAGTGCCCCACGACCACCTCAACCAACTCTTGAAGCAACGAAGCGACATCGGCCTCGTGCTCTTTCGAAATCTCGCGACAGGGCTCAGTAACAAGCTGAGCCGCACGGATGCTTTTCTCAGCATCAAGCCCTGGGAGTGAAGGCTCAGCCTTCGAGGCTCAGAGCGCCGGTGGGGCAGTGCTTGACCGCCAGCTCGACTTTTTCGCGCAGCTCCTCGGGCGGTTCTTCCTGAAGGATGTTGAGGTACCCCTTGTCGTCGACCTCGAAGACTTCGGGCGCTTCGCCCATGCAGTTCGCGTGTCCCTTGCAAAGATCGAAATCCGCTTTGATTCGCATTGGTGCTCCTTGGTTTCCCAGATACCATGCGTCTGGCTAGGAGCACAGCGTGACAGCACCCTCACAGAGCGCCGCAACGCCCCTGACTACGGGCAAGCTCAAGAGGCCTCCCAAGTTGAAGGGTGGTCTCCCGCTGATCGGTCACACCATCGCGTTCGTCAAGGATACGACTGGCTTGCTTCAGCGGACTTATGACGAGTGCGGTCGAGTCGGTCGCTTCAAGCTTTTCGGCAAAGACATGATTCTCTTCACCGGGCCCGAGGCGCACGAAGCCTTGTTTCGGCAGCCCGACGAGGTTCTCAGCCCGAACGCGGCCTACAAAATGATGGTGCCTGTGTTTGGGGAGGGTGTCGCTTACGGTGCCGAGCCGGCGAGGATGGCCGAGCAAATGCACACGCTCTACCCGGCGCTGCGCAACAATCGCATGCGAACCTACACCGAGATCGTGGCGCGGGAGACGCTCGACGTGATTCGCGATTGGGGCGACGAGGGCGTCATCGAAGCGGGTGCGTTCTTCGGCATGCTCACCAACTACACCTCGAGCAGCTGCCTGCTCGGCAAAGAGTTTCGCAATGAGATGAGCGAAGAGTTCTCGAAGGTCTACTACGACCTCGAGCGAGGCATCGTCGCCTGGGGCTATATCCATCCGTACCTGCCGATTCCAGCGTTTCGGCGCCGGGACCGCGCACGCGCCCGGCTCGGCGAGATGGTATCCGAAATTGTCGAAAAGCGAAAACGATCGGGCTACCGCGGCGAAGACTTCCTCCAGACGCTCATCGACGCGAAGTACTCCGACGGCAGCAAGCTGAGCGACCACGAGATCACGGGCATGCTCGTCGCCGCGATGTTCGCCGGCCACCATACGAGCTCGGTCACGACCGCCTGGACCTTGATCGAGCTCTTGAGAAACCCGCGCTTCCTCGAAGAAGTTCGCGGCGAGATCCACGCGCGCTACGCCGATGACACGGAGTACAGCTTTCAATCGCTGCGCGACCTCGAAAAGACCGAAGGAGCCGTAAAAGAGGCCCTTCGAATCCACCCCCCGCTCTTCATTTTGCTCCGCGCGGCGCTCGAAGACTGCGAAATCCTCGGGTATCGGGTCAAGAAAGGCAACTGGGTGGCGGTTTCCCCAATGGTTGCCCACCGGGACGAGGAGGTGTTCGAGAACGCGCTCGAGTACGACCCTGATCGCTACGGCCCTGGCCGCGAAGAAGACAAACGCCCGTTCGCGTACATTTCGTTCGGTGGCGGTCGGCACAAGTGCATGGGGAACGCCTTCGCAATCCTGCAGATCAAGACGATCATTGCCGTCCTGCTCAACCGCTACGACTTCGAGCTGGTCGGTGATTCGATTGAAACCGATTTTCAGGGTTTGGTGCTGGGTCCAAAGCCACCCATTCGCATTCGATATCGCCGTCGGGGCGCATGATCAGCCACGCCGTTCCGCGTTGGTTCTCCGCGAACCCAAGCAAGGCATGGGGCGAAAAGTTCTTTCTCGCATACTCGCCGGTATGGATGACGATGATGGGTCTCGTGATGGGGCTCGGTGTCACCGATCGGCTGGGCGAGTGGGGTTTCATGGCGGTCGGTGTCGCCGTCGCGCTGCCCCTGGTGGCGGTCCCTGCCTTGATCCGCGACGAGAAACCGCTCGGCCGGCGCTGGTACCAAACCTATTGGTTCAAGGCGAACCTCTACATTGCCATCTTCAACTTCACCGCGAACTACTTCGGGACGGAGTACTTCTTCGATGTTCTCGGAATGGTTTACGACTACCCGATGATCGAGCTCAACTTTGATTCGACGCTCGTCGGTTCGGGCGAGCAACGGGTCCCGCTGATCATGTACCTGCTCACGCAGGCCTATTTCCTCACCTATCACACCACCGCCGTCATCGTGCTTCGCCGCATTCGCACTTCTCGGCTTCCCATCGGCGCGCTCCTCTGGCCCGTGTTGCTCGTCATCGTCGCATATTTCTGGGCCTGGATGGAAACCAAGGCGATGGCAAACCCCTGGCTCGAAAACCAGTTCTACTACAAAGACATGGAGCGCATGCTTGCGTATGGCTCGCTCTTCTATTCGCTCTATTTCGTGGCCAGCTTCCCGATTTTCTATCAGCTCGACGAACGACGCGAAGCGAATTGGAGCCTGCCTAGCACCGCTGCGGCAGCTTGCACCGCGGGCCTGATCATGATGTTCCTATTGGACTTCGCTGCTGCGATCTTTGGACCGATCTAGTGGGCTGAGCTAGGCAGGTAGAGGCGATGTACACGAAGATTGAGATCCACGGCGCATACGAACCGCGATTCGAGCCGGTCGCGAAGCTCATGCGCAAGCAAATCAAGCACTACGGCGGAGGCGCCGCAGCGGCGGTGTTCCTGGAGGGCAAGCCCGTCGTGGACATCTGGGGCGGCCGCGCGCGCAAGGATGGCACGGGCTGGCGGCGCGACACGATGTCGATTTGTTACTCGGGCACAAAGGGGATCACGTCGACCGCGGTCCACATGCTCGCCACGGACGGCTTGATTGACTACGAAGCGCCGGTCGCCGAGTACTGGCCCGAGTTCGGTTGCAACGGGAAGCAACAGATCACGGTTCGCCAGTTGCTGTCTCACCAGGCAGGCCTCCACAAGCTGGTTCATCTCATCGAGAAGCTGCCGGAAATCCTCGATT
>CAMYMX010000414.1 GCA_947259605.1 uncultured Polyangiaceae bacterium
AGAGGGGATGTGGTTGATGAACGTGGGAGCTGGTTTGGTTTGGTTACACCGCCCACCCGGAGGCCTTCGGCGGCTGTTCGTCCCGCCCCACCGCCCCCACACGAGCGCCTACCCCCACCCTTAGTCCTCCCTGCCGCGGCGTTCGCTGTGCTCCGCCTTGCCGGCGCTTTGCGCCGTGCTTCGCCCTGCGGGCTTGCGCTGCCGCCTGCTGTCTTATGAGGGGCGCTCCAGTGCCGCCCGCTTTTGTAGATGGATATGAGTGGAGGGACGCGGAAAAAGGCGCGATGGGGGGTGGAGTCGACGTCGCAAGTGCCAATCTGCAAGACAGCGACCAACCCAGATTGGCGCGCGCGCCGAGGCGAGGCTTGCCTGGTCCCCGCCCTCAAGTCCTACCGACCAGATTTGCAAGCCGAGCCGTTCGACGTAACCCCGCGTCGCGCCTTTTTCCGCGTCCCGGTATGAAGCCGCGGCGTTCGCTGTGCTCCGCCTTGCCGGCGCTTTGCGCCGGGCTTCGCCGTTCCGGCTCGCGCTGCCGCCTGCTGTCTTGGAGACGGTGCCAGTGTCGGTGAGCTATCGTACGGCTCATGCCCGCGTCGACGCATCAGGATCCGGGACTTCTGTCCAATGACGTTGCCCGCTTCATCTCCCCCGGCGTCGACCCGTCGACGCTCCCCCGCTCCTTCGCGCTCGTCGAACCCCTACCCGCGCTCGGCCCCGTCCCCGACTCTTGGCGCACCGCCCCAACGTTCGAGTGCAACTGCAATACCTTCATCGCCAACATCCCCATCGATCCCGAGACCAGCCTCTACGGCACCGGTGAAGTCGCCGGCCCCATGCTCCGCAACGGCTTCGTCACCGAGTGCTGGGCGAAGCAGCCGTTTCGCATCGAAAAGGATGGCAAGCCGGCGCCCCAGTACGATGAGAAGTCGAAGAGTCTCTACCATGCGCATCCCTGGGTCCTGGCGGTTCGCACGGATGGCAGCGCGTTCGGCGTGTTGGCCGACACGACCTATCGGCTCGAGATCGATCTTCGCGATGGGATCCGGCTCAGCTCGGCGCAGCCCTTTCCTGTCCTCGTCATCGAGTCCGGATCGCCGCAACGACTGGTGGAGCGCCTCTCCGACCTGACCGGCCGGATCGAGCTCCCGCCCCGATGGACACTCGGGTATCACCAATGCCGCTTCTCGTACTATCCCGACGCGCGCGTGCGCGAGCTTGCCGAAGAGTTTCGAAAGCGGAAGCTGCCTTGCGACGTCATCTGGGTCGATATCCACTACATGGATGCGTACAAGGTCTTCACCTTCGACCCGGCGGGGTTTCCCGATCCGAAGGCCACCAATGACTTCCTGCATGGGCTCGGCTTCAAGTCGGTTTGGATTTTGGACCCGGCGATCAAGGCCGAGGCCGGGTACTCGGTCTACGACGAAGGCGTTGCCGAAGGTCACTTCCTCAGCGACGCCCAAGGCCACGAGCACCACGAGTGGACCTGGCCGGGCGATGCCGCCTTTCCCGACTACACCCGCCCCGAGACGCGGGCCTGGTGGACGCGGCTCACCGCCGAGTTCCTCGAGCACGGCATGGACGGGGTCTGGGTGGATTTAAACGAGCCCTCGCCGATTCTGCCCCTCGGTGCCGAGCTTCCCGAGACCCTTCGGCATCGCAGCGGCGGCGACATTACACCTGGAACCCACGCTCAATACCACAACGTTTACGGGCTCTTGATGTCCAAAGCTACACACGATGCGATGCGCAAGGCGCGCCCGAGCCGGCGCCCGTTCGTTCTGACACGGTCGAGTTACCTCGGTGGGCAGCGCTACGCGGCGACCTGGACCGGTGACAACAGCTCGACCTGGGAGCACCTGCATTGGTCGGTGCCGATGGCCTTGAACCTCGGCCTCTCGGGGCAGCCGTACTCCGGGCCCGACGTGGGCGGATTCGCTGGGACGCCTTCGCCCGAGCTCTTTGCCCATTGGATGGGTGTCGGCGCGCTCCTGCCGTTCTTCCGGACCCACAACGCCTTGCACGGCGACCAAGAGCCCTGGTCGTTCGGCGAGCGCACCGAGCGGCAGTCCCGGCTGGCCTTGGCTCGTCGATACCGGTTGCTGCCCTACCTCTACACCCTCTTCCACGATGCGGCGACGACCGGGCTGCCGGTCGTGCGTCCGCTCTTCTTTGCGGACGCGGCCGACCTTTCGCTGCGCGAGGAAGACCATGCGTTCCTCTTGGGAAATGATGTCCTGGTTCAGCCCCAGCTCTTGAAAGCCAAGACGCACGCCTTCGCGCTGCCCAAGGGACATTGGCGTTCCTTCACGCTAGCCGGCGAGGACCCGGTCGCCGACCCCGCCCATCCCGTCTTGCGCCTCCGCGACGGCGCCATCCTGCCCGTCGGGCCAGGTGGTCAGACCAGCGACGAAGCGTTCGAGGGCCCCCTCACGCTCATCGTCTCCCTCGACCACGCAGGCCAAGCCTCAGGTCACCTCTACGAAGACGCGGGCGACGGCTTCGGCTACCTCGAAGGCGACTACCTCCGGACGACGTACCGGGCGGTGTTGAGAGATGGCGTCGTCGAGATCGGCATCGCTCAACAAGAAGGCCAGCGTCCGCACCCTGCCCGCGCGCTGCATGTGGAGCTACTGACCGACGCGGGGCTCGTACGCGCGTCCGGGATCGACGGGCAGGTTATGATGGTGCAGTGACGCGGCTTGGTTTAATTACATCCAACCCGCCCACCCGCGCCCTTCGCTTCGCTCGCGCTTGGCGGCGCGTTGCGCCGGGCTTCGCCCTGCGGGCTCGCGCCACCGCGGGCGTGCGAGTGCCGGTGCCAGCGTCAGTGCCAGTGTCCGCGACCCCCCGCAGACCTAGTGATCGTGCTTTTCGAGCACCCTCTTCGACAAGGGCCTCAGTAGCAAGCCGTAGAACATCTCCAGGTAACGCCTGGTCTCGTCGCGCTCGAGTGAGGAGATGTAGCGCCAGAAGCCGTAGATGCGCGAGAGCTTCAAAAGCGTCGCGGCATAGAGCTCCCAGTTGTAGCGCTCATCGACGCGTTGGATCCCGCCCTTGGAGATCGCATCCCAAACCCCGGGGTCTCTTTGGCAGTCCCGAAAGAAGCCGAGCATCTTCTCCGACGTGTCCGCGCCCTGGGTCGGGTCGATGTGAAAGCCCGACTTGCCGTCTTGGATGATCTCGCTCGGGCCGCCATATCGGGTTGCGAAGGTTGGCAGCCCGCTGCTCATCGCCTCGACTACGGTCAGGCCGAAGGCCTCGAAGAACGCGGGCTGCACGAACGCGCCTCGCTGGTCCGCGGCGAAGCGGTAAAACTCTCCCACCTTGGTCTTGTCGGTCTGCATTTCGATCCACCGGACCTCGCCCTCGAGATCGTACTCGTCGAAGAGCCAGTGCGTGCGTTCGATTTGCTCGCGCTCGTCGCGGTCGTTGGACTCCTCGGTGCGCAGCCGACCGCCGACGATGACCAGGTTGGCCACCTTCCGCAGCTCTTGGTTTTGGCCGTACCATTCGACCAGGCCGGCCATGTTCTTGATGCGATCGAGGCGCGACATCGTAAAGAGCAAAGGCTTGTCTTGATTGGTCAACAGGCCCCGGTAGGCGCAGTCGGGTGACCCGTAGACCATCGTTTCGATCTCTTGCCGGATCTCTTCAGGACGATGTGACTCCTTGAAGTACGGGAAGAACACCCGCGGGTCGGCTCCGGGAGACACGATGTTGAACTTGGGGTCGAAGCAATCGATTCCCGAAATGACCCGGTAGAGCCGCGGCAGAGAAAACGAGCTGTAGCTCTCGTACTGACCAACGCTTTCCGGCGTGCCTGCGATCTCTTGATAGGTGCTGGTGATGATGAAATCCGCCGTGTTCATCGCCATCAGATCGGCGGTGTACTGCGCAGCAAAGTGATGCTCGGCCTCGTGGTGCTGCCAGT
>CAMYMX010000415.1 GCA_947259605.1 uncultured Polyangiaceae bacterium
AGACAATTGGGGCACGGCATTGCACGAGGGCCGCGGGGGCGGCTTAGATGAAGTCCGTCGAGCTCTTTCGCATTGACCGAACGGAGCTCCCAAAAACACGCGTTCAACAAGGACGCCGAAAGCGTTGCGAGCCTGAACAGGAGCCAGCCCCAGCGTGCATCCGTGTTGCAAGCGGTTGCCACAAGGCATTGAGGGACTCCGACCGAAGTCGGAATCCCTCGATCTTCTGGTGACCCCAACGAGATTCGAACTCGTGTTACCGGCGTGAGAGAAGGGCCTGACCAAGGGCAGGCGACCCCGTGGCTCGCGAAAGTGTTTCGGGTCGACCGAGGACGCTCTCGAGTGCCAAGCGCCAAAAACGGGCTTTTGAGGTGGACTGGTATGGGTTGCCCTAGCCTTCTTGCGACGACCTACTGCCGAAGCGCTCGTTTCGTGTCAAACGGTGTGGGCATGCGGACGCGAGTCTCACGATTTCGGGACATGATCAGCTGGACGGCCTGTACGGTTTCAGCTGTCGCACTTGGCGGAGGGGTCATTTCCTGCGCGCCTGCGGCCTACGAGGTCACGTCGGGGGTGGAGATTAGCTACTTCGCATCCACGAGCAATACCATACTGCCTGACGGCCTCGACTACACTGTCGTCTGCGCCCAAAGCCAGTCGGCGATCTTCGATCCGCAGGCACCGCATCGTGTGATACGCCAGGGACAACTCGAGCCCGTGACGCGCGTGATCTCGGATGAGGCCATCGAGGTGTGGGGCGCTTCGCTCACCCTTGAATCCGGCGAATGCGGCGTCTGGATTGCCGAACGGAACACTCGGCCCGATTGCTCCGGCGGGTGGCCGTTCACGATCCGACCGCGAATCTTCGAAGAGCTCCGCCTCGGGCCGCTCTGCGGCGACCGACTTTGCGCCCCGCGCGGCGGTGTCGATGTGCATGTCCAAGCGCCGGGCTTCGAGGCCATTATCGACCTCGACGCCACGTTGAACTACACGATCGCGTGTGAAGGAAGCGTCGATTTCCAGGACGAGCGGTGTCACGAGACACGGACCCTCGAAGGCTCGGTCGAGATGAATGGCGGGTTGCATATGCCGGTGATTGGCCCGATCGGGGACGGTCGCTGGGAGATCCCCATTCCCGAGCTTCCCAGTGGATCGTGTACCTTCGCGGCGACGGTGGAAGCTCCCTACAACGAAGCGCGTTCGTGCACCAGCGACGAAGTTTTCGTCGTTGCGGCGGACGAAACGGTCGACGTCGAGATCTTATTGGCCTGCGGCGACGGCTCGCCGTGATCGGCGATGCCGCCCCAAAGAGGAATTGTCCCCATGGGCTAAGAGAGCGGCAAACAATCGCCGTCATCCTGTATCGCTACCGGTCGCGAGCCGCACGAAAGGACGCGACCGCCGCAATCGCGGCGAAGAGCCAGGTGAAGCACGTCGCGGCGAGAAGCGGAAACCCTCCGCTCATGCAAAACCCATCCGGCGGACCCGAGGAGCATCCGTACTTGCCGACCACGACGGCGCCACCGAAGCAGCTGACGCCGAGCAGCGCGTTTGCTATCGCCACGTGCTGCAACCGGCGGCTGCGCCCCTCCCGAGACCCACTCTTCACGTAGAGGAGTCCGCAAAGACACACGCCGCCGAGCGCAATCCAGCCATACCAAGGCATGGCAACGAATCCCCAGAGCGCACCCGGCACAAAGACGTGCAGCATTGTGATCGTCATATCTATCGCCTCGGTCTAGTCCAGGGTCACCAACACCGCAGCAAGAACGAGCCAAGAATACCTCGAGAGGAAGCGGAGTATAGGCGTCTCAAAGGCCGTGTCTGCGCGGTGGGGAAATCGGGAGATCGGCAAAACAAGTGGACTTTCTCCGGTCGGCGCCCGTCGCCCTACCCTTCGCGCGCGTCGAGCCACGCGCGAATCGCGTCGACCATCACCGCGGAGAGCGCGATCTCTTGGTCGAAGGCGTACTTACGTACGCGCTAATGAAGATCGACCGGAAGGTGAATCGACTGCGAGCGTGAGCTTCAGCGTACCCTAGGGCGATTCAGGACAGATCGGAAGCGCGACATGTCGCCTTAGGTGACGCGTCGTAGAACCTCGCTGTGCTCCGGCACCGATCATTCTCACCGAGCCAAGTGCTTTTCCAGCGCGGCATTGACCACGTCTGCCCCGTCGAAGCTGCTGATGTGGGCTGCGTTCGCGACGATGAGTAGCTCGGAGCCTGGGATTCCGTCTGCAATCCGTTGCGCACGGGTCGGGGGCTGGGACTTGTCCTCCTTGCCTACGATCACGAGCGTGGGCACTGTGATCTCCGCCAGGCTCTCAAGGACGCCTTTTCGACCAAAGATGCCGCGACCGAACTGAATCATCGCGTCCCGGTCGTTGTCGATCATCAATTGCCGGAGCCGTCTGAGCTCGGCCTGCCGGGTCGGATCGCGGCGGGACTTCTTTGAGAAGAACAGGGACATGATGTAGCCCGCGAAGGGGCGCGTCCCAACCACGCGAACCATGCGCATCATCAGCTCGTACTGGACTCTCTTCAGCGTAGGTTCGACCTCTGCCGAAGTATCCATCAGCGTAAGCGTGCGAAGAAGGTCCGGTCGACGAAACCCGAGTCGCAGACCGATGAATCCTCCCGTCGAAAGACCAACGAAGTGCACCGGGGCGCAATTCATCGCCTCGATGAAAGCGACCGCGTCCGCGCAGAGGTTTTCCATGTCGTAGCCGTCCTTGGGCCGCTCGCTCCCACCGTGTCCACGGTGATCGAAAGCGATGCACCGATAGCGATCCGACATCGCATCGAGCTGTGGCTTGAAGTGACTCCAGTCAACCAAGTAGCTGTGAGAAAAGACAATCGTCTCAGGACCTGCGCCTTGCTCTACGTAGTGCAGCCGCACACCGTTGACTTCAATCTCAGGCATCGCCGGATCCTAGCAGCGACAAGCAGACCCCGGAACCCTTCAGCTCATTTCTCGACCATCTCCCATACGTCATTTTTCCCTTGAGCTTGGCGCGAAAGAACACCCGCCCCGACTTAGCAAGAGAAGGAACTGCGTGGGCGGCCTTCGGATCACTCCGTGGGTCGCCGTTTTGGTTGTGCACGGCCGGACGTTTGAGGTGCAGCCGTAGCTCTCATCACGGCACATTCCTCACCGCATCTCACACTCGACCACTGGGGACGTCGCCACGAGGCGCACCGGCTTGAGCTATTGACGGTTTCAAGCTTGTCGGCGAGGCTCGGTGTCTAACGGAAAGGCGGGGACATGAGCACTACCACTGCCGTCGTGGATACGACGCCTGACCCCGTCGAGCTGATTCGCGAAGTTTTCGAGAAGCTCAACCAGCGGAACGCGGACGCTTTGTACGAGTACTGGGCGCAAGACATCGTGGACCAGTTCCCGACCGGAACGTGTCGCGGCCGTGATGAGGTCCGCAACTACTTCGCCTCGCTGTTTGCCGCAGTCCCGGACTTCCACATCAGTGCGGTGAAGATCGCCGGCGCCGGGGACACCGTCCTGGTGCGCTGGCATGCGAGTGGCACGTTCACGGGAGCGCCGTGGATGGGCATCGAGCCCACCGGATCGCGTCTCGAGCTCGACGGGAACGACTGCTTCACCGTGCGCCACGGCAAGATCGCCGAAAACTTCGTCGTCTTCGATCAGCTCAGCTTCGCACGGCAGATCGGCATGTTGCCGTCCGATGGGTCGCTGATGGACCGAATGATGCTGAACAGCTTCAATCTCCGAACGCGCCTACGCAGACGGCTACGTCGGAGGGGTGCGTGATGCAACCGTAGCCGAAGCAGACCGACCGACGAACGATCTCTTTAGCAAGAGCGCTTGTCGTTCGCGCCGGTACCGGTAGCGCTTGGGGTCGAAGTCTCCGTCACTCTGTTTTTCAGGCGAAGCGAGGAGCCTACGGAAC
>CAMYMX010000416.1 GCA_947259605.1 uncultured Polyangiaceae bacterium
GCGGACACGGAGGGATTCGAACCCACGACTTCTCCCTCCGGAGGGGAGCGCTCTATCCAGCTGAGCTACGCGTCCATCCCCGTTTTTACGGGGTAAAATGATTTCGGCCGACCGTCCGGTTGGCTCCGTTCCAGTTACGGTTCCAGTTATCGTGGCAGTTATCGCCGGGATTTCAAGTTGCTGGTCGGCCGCGGTGCGTGCCCTGAGCGCAGCAGTCGCCGCGCGCCGTAGGTCTCGGAGTGTCAGGTACCGTGCGCGCTCTACACCGATCACCTGGGCCGCCCACTTCCGCAACGTGCGTCGGTAGTCGTAGCGTCCGAAGATCAGACCCGTGGGGGGTGCGATCGCTTCCAGCTCCTCGCGCGCCAGCGGCGTCAACTCCAGAGTCCTGGAAGGAGTTCTTGGCCGCGCGAGCGGCTCGCGGAGACCAAAGAGCAATCCGCCGCCCCATGGGTCAGCTCCGGGGGCTGGCGATCAAGAGTCGAATCAGCCGTACTAGCACCCTGCCCTCTCGGGGTTCGCGGACGAGCAGGGGCAGTATCATCCACAACCTGCCGAGCGGGGTTCGGCTCCGGGAGTCCGCTGGAGCGATCGAGCTGCTCGGCGACGCCAGCGATGAGGCGGTCGACAGAGGTCTAGAAATCACTGAAGAACGTCTGCACCTCTGTCTCTTTCGGGGTGAAGTGCGCGGCAACGGCATTGGTCTCACCGGAAGGGTCACGAGCCACGGTGGGCCTCCATGGTGATGACGTGCCCAGGCTCGGACAGATCGACGCAGACGCATTCGACCGCCTTGCACTACGTCGCCGAAGCGCGGCGAGAGATACAGTGGAAACGTGCTGGGCGGCGGCTGATAGCTTGGCGGCCAGGGTTTGGCCGTACCCCCACATCGTCTGGCAGGAAGCCGCGTCTGCGGACTCTGGAGCGTCGTTGCGTTTCGCCGAGCTTACATAGAAGCCGCTGGCATACGGGCCTCTGACCAGCGCCACAATATCGTTGGCCGCCTGCTCCGCCGATCTCGAAAAAGGACGCCCCACCGTGTTCATCAACAGCCGCATCACAGGGTTCTTGACGATCTGCCCTGAGCGGACGAGTCCGGGCCCGTAATTGTAAAAGGTGATCTCAGGGTATCGCGCAATCTGCTCCACCGTGAGCAGATCACAGGCCCGGCTGGTTGTTTTGATAGCCTCCACAAACCCATAGCTCTTTTCGCCCTGCAGGTTGTCGAAATCTACCTTGCCGGAAATGGTACCGCCTCCCGCGACGCTCAAGACCTGGGGGGCCGGGGCAGTACGCAGAAGATCGAGCAGCTCATTGGTGAGGACGAAGCGCGCCGCGTACTGGATCGCGAAACTCAATTCTACCCCTTCTTTGGTTAACGTGCGCTGTCTAGGGAACAGGTTTCCCGCGCAATGCGCGAGCACATCCAACCTGTCGAATGTCTCCCGGATTTGCTGGGCGGCACGCTGCACGTTCTTCACCAGCGACAGATCGGCCTGTAAGAATGTGACTGCATCGTTGCCACTGACCCGCTTGATCTCGGCGACGGCGGCTTCGCCCCTGTCGGGGTTTCGGCCTATCAGTAGCAAGCGCACGCGCAACTTCGCCAATTGAATAGCGGCTGCTCTGCCTATTCCATCGGTGCCCCCAGTAATAACGACGTTCTGGTTCTGCATCGTATTGTCCTTTTGTGCGCTAGTGTAAGACCCCGCATGCCAACTATCACCCGCCCATCGCAAACCGAGTGCAGGCGCCCCATGGCAGCGGACTCGCTGATCCCGACGCCACTCGCGACATTCACTCGAGCCGTGACGATTGGAGCCCCGCCCCAGGTGTGATGAAAGCGGGGTTTCACAATCTGAGCGAGATCCTAGGCTGAAAATATCTATGCGACGCAAAGTGAAGTCCGAGCGCCCTAGATGACCCTTAGTGCTCCCCAAGCGCGAAGCGCCCGATCGAGGTTTTCGTAACTGTAACCGTTCCAGTTATCTTGAGTGCAGCAATTCTGCAGATACTAGTTCTGGACCGCGTTTCGAATCGGGCGGCCTGGATATGCGTCTTTGAGGACCTTGGAGTCCTTCACGACGATCGTCCCGTTGACTACGACGTACGGAATCCCTTCTGAAGGCAATCCACCATTCGCAGCGGTCGCAACCTGTTTGACCGTCGCGGGGTCGAACACGGTGATGTCCGCATCAGCGCCGACATGCAGACGCCCTTTATTAGCCATTTGCGCTACGCCGTTGTCCTGCATGAACTTGGCCGGCTGACCTGCCCCCGGAGGGTATCGTGTAGATGCAAGAAGAAGTTCTTCGGTGCTGCCTCGCAAGATGGCCGACCGAGTGGCGCCGTTTGCGACCGCCCGCATGGCGCCCCATCGCGACGACCATCCGTCGATTCCGACGCTTCAAGAGTGCGCCGACTTCGCGAGCAGCTTCAAAGGCCCCGTCGCCATGGTCTGGGGACGTAACGACCCGGTGATCGCACGCGCAGTCTGCGAAGATGTCGGCCTAACCTACACGCCCGGGGCGCGACCGCTACCGAATGGTCATCCGCTCGCAGCAGGCGTTCCGACGACGTTCCGCAGCGTACCGATGCCGTCGATTTTGAGCTCGATCTCATCTCCTGGCGCGAGCCATTGCCCGGTCTCCATGCCGCTGCCGCCGGGGATCGTACCGGTTGCGAGCAGCTCGCCCGGGACCACCCGCTCGCCAAGAGACGCATAGGCCGCCATCTCGCCGATGGAGTGCTGCATGCCGGCCGTGTTTCCCCGGCCGCACGATGTGCCGTTGATCTGCACCTCGACATCGAGCTCGGTGACGCGAGGGAGGATCTCGTCGGCGGTGACCAGCTCGGTGCTCATGGCGTTGGCGAAGTTCTTGGCCTTCACCGGCCCGAAGCCACTGGTCATCTCCCGGTACTGGACGTCCCGAGCGCTGACGTCGTTGACCACCACGAATCCGCCGATCGCCGCCAGCGCCTGCTCCGGTGACGCGTCGTGCAGGGGGCGGCAGATCACAGCGCCCAACTCGAGCTCATAGTCCAACGCGCTCGTGTATGCCGGCCACGGGAGCGTGTCTCCATCGGCGAAAAAGTTGATGTGGCTGCCCATGTAGTAGATGGGCTTCTCGTACCAGATCGGTTTGGGCCGCATGCGTGCCGGCAACTTACCGAACACCGATTCGTATGCGGACACGAACCGCCAGGCACCAGGCATGAAGCGTTTGACCATCCCCCGGGCGGCGGCGATGGCGTGTTCTTCATAGAGCATGAAATCGCGAAAGGAGACCGGAGCAAAAGGAAGCAGGGCGTCTGGATGAAAGGTGCTCGCCAGATCGAGCTTCTCTTCCAGGACGAACTCCAGCAGTCCGTTCACCTCGGCGCGGATGCCTTCGAGCTCCGCACAAAACGCAACGACGTCGCGGGCGACGGCCGCGAGGCCCGGAAGATCTGCACCACGCTCGGCGCGATGGCGAGCCAGGGCTGGCACGACGGGAACCCACTGGCTCCCACTTCGCAAAGCCACCGAGAGACCTGCCCCGTCCCGCAGTCGGACCCTTCGCAATCTCATGGCCGGCTCCTCACGACCTCACCCACGCGGGGACCCGTTGCAGAACGATTTTGCAACGGGCCCCACGCCCACGGCCCTGCTAGGACGCGCTCGTGCGAATGAAAGCAATCCGTTGATGGCCAATAGGAACCAATTGTTCGTTCAGTCCTGTTCACGCTCGAACTTCATTCCGTCTTTGCGACCTTCTTTGAGAAAAGCCATTTCATCGCCACGCGCCTGGATGATCTCTTCCACTTTTTCGTCGGTGTGACGTTCATTAACCGCCAGGTCGACGTACATTTCCATGCCGAATGCGCCGTCCAGATCGTCCACGATGCGCTGCTTCCACCGTCGACGGAACACTTGCGTCGTCATGCG
>CAMYMX010000417.1 GCA_947259605.1 uncultured Polyangiaceae bacterium
GAACTTCGAGGAAGCTCATCAGACCGCTCGAGGTGCCGCCGCCGGAAAGCTTCTCCTGCTTGCCGCGGATCTTCGAGAAGTTGGTGCCGGTGCCCGAGCCGTACTTGAAAAGGCGCGCCTCGTTCTTGATGAGCTCGTAGATCGCCATCAGGTCGTCATTGACGGCTTGAATGAAGCAGGCGGAGCACTGTGGATTCTCGTACGCCGTGCTGGTCTCGAAAATGACGTCGCGCTCCGGGTCCCAGGCGTAGTTGCCGCCCGACCCCTCGATGCCGTAGCGCTGATAGAGACCGCAGTTGAACCAGACGGGAGAGTTGAACGCGGCCTTCTGATGGATCAGGAGGTGAGAGAGCTCGGCCTCGAAGGTGTCGGATGCTTCCTGGTCGGCGAAGTAGCCGCCAAACCGGTCGCCTGCCTCGCGAAGGCTGTGGGCCACGCGATAGACGAGCTGGCGAACGCTGCGCTCGCCTAGGTTTTTATCGCCGTTGATGCCGGCTTTTCGGAAATACTTGGAGACTGCGATGTCGGTGGCGAGCTGACTCCAGCCCTCGGGAACCTGCGCCCCCTTGAGCTCGAAGACGACCGAGCCGTCTGAGTTGGTGATCTGGCTGTCTCGAAGGACGTACTCCACCGCGTCGAGCGGGTCGGTGCCGGCCTCGGTCAGCCTGCGTTCCATCGAAAGCCCGCCGGATTTCTGCGAAACTTCGGCCCGCCGGGCGCCTTCGATCTCCAAATTGCTAGTCATTCCCCTCGTATCCAATGCCACAGCATACCTCCAACCAGACGCAACTCACCATCCAGGAAGAATCCACCTCGAGTCCCCAGGCGAACCACCTTCTATCCACAATCGCCACACAATAGGTTGCGCTGGCAGCCTCCTAGCCACCACAACCGCTTGGGGCGAGCCTGCGAAGTAGCGCCACGGGGAGGGCTCCGTCAAGCAGAAACGATCAGCCCCATGTGCTTTCTTCTTTTCAAAAGTAATATCAATCAGTTGAGAGCCACAAGCAGGGGTTAATTCAGCGATTTCGCATCGCGTCATAAAAGAGCCTCGTTCAAATCGCATTAGATGACACCTTATGTAGGGCAATAAATTAAAGGCTACTAGATATTGGGGTATACGAAAAATAAACCGCAATATTTGGGGTCACTGTGTGTGTGTACCTCTGACAATAGACTGCATGACCACACCTCCACGGCGTGCGGGGTCGCCCTCTGCCGCGGCTGCAAGATCGTTCCACAAGTCCGCGGAATGCCGGTCCTTCTGCCGACTGCATGGTGCAGGGTCGTTGAACTGCGATAAGAGCGAGTCATGAAGGTGCATCTGATCGACGGAACCTACGAGCTCTTTCGATCCTGGTTCGGAGCCCCGGAAGCGAGATCGCCAACGGGACAGGAGGTGGGCGCGACGCGCGGTTTTCTGCGATCGATGGCGTCGATGCTCCGCGATCCAGAGGTCACACATCTTGGATGCGCGTTTGATCAGACCGTCGAGTCCTTCCGAAATCAGCTTTTCGATGGCTACAAGACGGGCGAAGGTCTGGAGCCCGAGCTCTTCGCCCAATTCCCCCTCGTTGAACGCGCAAGCCGGGCCCTCGGAATGGTGACCTGGCCCATGGTGGATTTCGAGGCGGACGATGCGCTGGCCTCCGCCGCCGCCAAGTTTGTTGGCGAGCCGCAGGTCGAGCAGGTGGTGATTTGCTCGCCCGACAAAGATCTCTGTCAGTGCGTGCGTTCGAACGAGGTGGTGACGCTCGATCGGCGGCGCGAGATCGCTTTGGACGCGGCGGGCGTACGCGAGAAGTTCGGTGTGTCGCCGGAGTCGATCCCTGACTACTTGGCGTTGGTCGGCGACTCGGCGGATGGTATTCCAGGCATTGCGCGCTGGGGCGCGAAGAGCGCCGCAACGGTTCTCGGTCAGCTCGTGCACCTCGAGAATATTTCGGACGATCACCAAGAGTGGGGCGTAAAGGTCCGGGGCGCTGCGACCCTCGCGGAAAACCTCCGCGAGCATCGCGAGGACGCCATGCTTTATCGAAGGCTCGCGACCTTGCGAACCGACGTGCCAATCACCGAGTCTTTGAACGAGCTTCGTTGGAACGGTCCCGACCGTCCGGCTCTGGAATCACTCTGCGAAGAGCTAGGCGAACGGGCGTTGCTCGATCGAATCTGATCACGCGAAGCGATCGTCGGCGCTGAGCGCATCGAGGTACTCTCGTGCGCGCCGCACGTAACCCGCTGCGCTCTTCTCGAGCCCCTCGCCTTTGCTCGGATCGAGGCTTCGAATCACCTTCCCAGGAGAGCCGAGGACCACGGAGTAGTCTGGGATTTCTTGCCCCTGGGTGATGAGCGCGTTTGCGCCAATCGTGCAGTACTTGCCAATTTTCACCTGGTTGAGCACCACCGCGTTGATGCCGATCAAGCTGAAATCGCCAACCTCGCAGCCGTGCACGGTCGCGTGGTGGCCGACGGTGACGCCACGGCCGAGGACGAGACGAATACCAGGATCGGTGTGGAGGACGGCCGAGTCTTGGATGTTGGTCTCTTCGCCCACGATCAGCTCGTCGGAGTCGCCTCGGAGCACCGCGTTGAACCAGACGCTGCACTTGTCTTTCAAGACGACCGAGCCGATCACTTGCGCCGACGGCGCCACATACACTTCACCTTCGATCCGGACCCTACGCTCGCCGAGCCGATAGATCATCAGAGCGCGCTCCCCTTGAAGAGAACTGGCGAGTAGATGTTGAGGCCGATCGTGACCTGCCAGGTTTCCACGTTCAGCAGCGACTCGCGGGTTGTGAAACCGTAGAACGCCGGAAAGCGGAAGCTCGCAAAGACGTCCATCATCGTGCTGCGAGCTTCGACCGTATACCCGACGGCAAGGCCAAGCGGGATGAAGTAGAAGGGGCCGTTGACGAGGCCCGAGGTCAGAGTACGAATCGTTTGGCTGAGGTCGAAGAGGTTCATGCCGCTGTTGACGAAGCGCAGCGGAATACCGCCGAGAAAGCCAAACTCCGTGCGGCTTGGAATGCGGAACACCGCATCGAAGGCGAGCTTCACGTGCTCGGAAGAAAGCGCCTCGAAGCGCGCATAGAGCGGAATGTCGCCAAACTTCGCATCTGGCGACATGCTGAAGGTGATGAGCCCCTCCCCGCCGAATCCAAAGTTCGGGAAGATGCTCACGCCGGGGAAGGAACCCATTCGATAGCGGGAAAAGCCCAGCTCGAAGTCTTTCGCAAGGCTGATCGCAACGCCGAAGTTCATCGTGGAGATCGTGCCGGTCGGGCCAAAGGGCTGGCCCATACCCCGCGCTTCCTCCGTGCGGCGGCCCACCACCGTGTCGAAAGTGCCGCGCATCATACCCCGGGGCATGGTGAGGTTTCGATTCGCGTAGCGGATACCGTACACCTCCGACGCGCGATCCTTCATCGTGCCAACCGGCGGCGCCTCCGTTTCCTCGACCCAATCGGGATTTGTCGGCGAACGTTGCTCGCTCTCGGTTGGAGGCGCATCGGCCCAGTCCGGATTGGGCTCCGCCGGCGAAGGCTCGGCTGGCTCCGCGGGCTCGGGATCCGATGCCGCCTCGGGTTCGGGTTCGGCCGGGGCAGCCGGTTTGTTCGGCGACTTGATCGGCTCGCCCCAGCCGCCCGACTGAGCGAGAGTGCTAGCCGGCTGGGCGAGAAAGATGAGGCCGAGAACAGCCCGCACACAGAGTCCTCTACACACGACCCCGGCCATAAACCAATCCCGGTGCCCTGCCAAGCACCGAACCCGGGCCACGCTCGAGCCCACATTGCGCGTGACGCGCACCTGCCTATACTCGCGGCCCTCTGGCGATGTAGCTCAGGTGGTTAGAGCGGGCGTTTCATACGCGCTAGGTCGGTGGTTCGAGTCCACCCATCGCCACTAGATTGGAAGAAGC
>CAMYMX010000418.1 GCA_947259605.1 uncultured Polyangiaceae bacterium
CTCCGCGGCTTTTTGAAAGGTGACGCCGTGCCCTGCGTCATCGAAACGAAGCACGCGGGCGTTGGGAATGCGCGCGGCGAGTCTGTCGGTCTGTGTGGGGCGTATCAAGATGTCTTTGCCAGGACGGACCAGAAGCGTGGGCGCCTCGATCTGCGAGAGACGCGACCCTGTCGAGTGGCGCGAGACCGCATGGAGCTGTCCAAGGACAGTTCGAAGCGCGGGAGGTCGGTCCAAGCGCACACTCAGATGCGCGCGCATCCCTTCCGGCCCGATCGACTCGAGGAACTCCGGGGGGTAGAGCAAGCGCGGAAGGGACTTCATCCGAACCTTGCGGCCGCCGAACAGCCCTTTGAGAAACAGACCCATCCCTTTGAGCGTCGGAAGCGAGGCGATCGGCGCGCCATCGTGAGTCGCGATCAGCGTGAGACTTTGGCAACGGTCGGCCGAACGAAGCGCGATCTCTTGCGCGATCATGCCTCCCATCGACACACCGACGACGTGAGACCGATCCCAACGAAGATCGTCCATGATCCGGACCGCATCTTCGGCCATCGCCGGAATGGTTCGAAGAAACGGCCCACGGTCGCTGTCGCCGACGCCCAAATGGTCGTAGTGGCAGCAACGATGGTCCGCCTGTAGCTCGTCCACCTGCGGCCCCCACACCGCACCCCCCATTCCGAACCCCATGATGAAGAGGACGGGCGGCCCGTGCTCGCCGAAGGTCCGGTACGCTAGCCGCGGTCCCGTCTGCGAAAACGATGAGCTCAACGCCCAACCCCCGTCCCCACCGGCACTGGCACCGGCACTCGCGCTGGCACTGACGCTGACACTGACACTGACACTGACACTAGCACTGGCCCTCCCCGCGCAACTAGCCCTATAACGACCATCACCATGCCCTCCAACTTCTTCGACGACGTCAACCAATACTTCGATGCGGCGTGCCGCCACACCGAAGTCTCTCCGGACATCCTCGACCAAATCCGAGCCTGCAATTCCGTATACCGCTTGCGGTTTCCGGTTCGGCGGGACGACGGCACCATCGTCGTGGTCGAAGGCTACCGGGCAGAGCACAGCCATCACCGGCTCCCAACCAAGGGCGGGATTCGCTATTCGCTCGATGTCTCTCAGAGCGAGGTCATGGCCCTCTCTGCGCTCATGACTTACAAGTGCGCGGTCGTCGACGTTCCCTTCGGGGGCGCCAAAGGCGGCGTATGCATCGACCCACGAAACGAATCTGCACCGTTTTTGGAACGCGTGACACGACGGTACACCAGCGAGCTCATTCGCAAGCGCTTCATCGGCCCCGACGTCGACGTGCCGGCGCCCGACGTCGGTACGGGTGAACGGGAAATGGGTTGGATTTATGACACCTACAAGATCCTAGGGCCAGACACCTTGAACGCGTTGGCCTGTGTCACCGGTAAAGCAACGAGTGTGCACGGCGTGTCTGGGCGTCGAGAAGCCACCGGACTTGGCGCGATCATCGCGCTCGAGCACTTCTTGTCCGAAGAAGAAGACGTGAAGCCGCTCGGCTTGGAAACCGGGTTGGCGGGAAAGCGCATCATCGTGCCGGGGCTAGGCAAAGTCGGGCTTCACGCTGCGCTCGCTGCGATCGAGCGGGATGCCGTCATCGTGGGTGTCTCGGTGAGCGACGGCGCGCTCTACGACGAGGGTGGACTCGACGTTGAAGCCGTTCTCCTCCACCGCTCGGAAACGGGCTCGCTTCGCGCGTTCCCGGACGCCCGCTACCTGGCCAATCCGGACGCAATCCTGGAAGAGCCTTGCGACGTCCTGATCCCTTCCGCACTCGAGCATCAAATCACCGCCGCGAACGCGCCAAAGATTCAGGCGAAAGTGATCGTCGAAGCCGCAAACGGACCGGTCGATCCGGACGCAGACGCGATTCTTCGCGAGGCCGGGACCGTGGTGCTCCCCGATATTTACGCGAATGCAGGCGGCGTCGTGGTGTCGTACTTCGAATGGATCAAGAACCTTTCGCATGTGAGCTTCGAGCGCATGACCCGCCGCTATCAGCAGATCTCAAACAATCGGATTCTCGACGCGATCAGCCATCTGACCGGGAAGAGCATCCCTCCAGAGGACACCGCCCTTCTGCTCCAGGCGCCCAATGAGATCGACTTCGTTCGCACGGCTCTGGAAAATACGATGGCGATTTCTTACGAGAAGATTCATGAGCTTTGGAAGCGACGATCGCTGCCCGACCTCCGGACCGCTGCCTATCTCAGCGCCGTCGAGTCGGTCGCGAGCTCCTATGCGCTGGACGGGATCTTTCCCTAACGAGGCCGCGTCAATGCCAGCGGGCGTCGAGGAACGTAGCGATCTTTTCCATCGCTTGGTCTGCCTCCTCGAGGATCCCCGCGTGGGTTTGGAAGTCGTGCCAGAGCCCGTCGAACACCTGGAGGCTGACATTTCCGCGGGCTTCGCGGCAGCTGGCTTCGAGTCGGATCGAGTCGTCGACGATGATCTCGTCGCTCCCGGTTTGAATGAGGATGGGCGGCAGGTCTTGGTGGCTTGCGAAGAGCGGAGAGCAGCCAGGGTCGCCAGGGTCACGGCCATCGAGGTACATGGTGGAGCATTGGCGCGACCAACTCGGTCTCAACATCGGGTCGATGCGGACGTTGTGGGTCATCGACGGGCTGTCGCACCGCAGGTCCACCCAGGGAGAGATCAAGACCAGCGCCGACGGCGCACGAAGATCCGAATCACGGATGGCGATCGCCGTCGCGAGCGCAAGGCCTCCGCCGGCCGAGTCACCTGCGAGCGCGATGCACGACGGGGCCAACCCTGTTGCGAGCAGCCAGCGATACGCCGCCAAGGCATCCTCTAGCGCTGCGGGGTATGGGTGCTCGGGCGCCAGCCGATAGTTGGGTGCGTACACCTGAGCGTCGGCGGCGACGGCCAGATGCGTGATCGGTCCTCGATGCGATTGCCAGCTGCCTACGCAGTAGCCTCCACCGTGAAGATAGAGAATCGTACGATTCGGATCGCTTCCATGGGGCCGAGCCCGAACCGCCGGCATGCCTTCGATGTCGAGCCGCAGCATCTCCGCCGCCTTCGATGGCGCGTTGACGGACGACGCGAGGCGCAGCCAGACCCTCTGAAAAGAGACGGGAAACGGCGGCCCAAGAAACGGCCTCAGCGTGATGCGCAGAAGGCGGCGAAGGAGCCCGGTGGGGAGTCGAAGCGCCATGCTGCTTGATGTACACGAGTGAGCGCGGCCTCGCTACGAGAGCAGCACTTCGCCCGCGGCTCGGACCAAGTCGAGCTCCCCGTTTCGCAGAATCGGCTGGCCGTTGACGAAGTCCTGATCCATCGACGATCAGACCGCCTCGGAGAAGCGTTCTCTGGTCCTGCGCGTGGGCTTCCATGCAGAGTCGTCGATTACATCAAACCGGCGTGCTCGACAAAGCCTTTCGTCATACCCGGGAGGCGTGGAATCCGCTATCTTAGGCTGCAATATGAACGGTTCAGAGCGAAACCATTTTCGCATCGTGTTGACCGGCGGACCCGGGGGCGGGAAGAGCACCGCCGCGGACTTGTTTCGCCGCGAGATCGGCGAAAAGATCGTCATCGTCCCCGAAACGGCCACGATGCTGTTCACCGGCGGCTTTCCTCGTGTCGGAGAACCGAAGGCCCGTGCCGCAACTCAAAAGGCCATCTTCCACGCCCAAGTCGCGCTCGAAGACATTCAGGGCGCGCTGTATCCAGGCCGCGTCTTGCTCTGCGACCGTGGCACCATCGACGGCGCCGCCTTCTGGCCGAAAAGCGCCCCCGCCGGCTTCTTCGAAACCCTGCGCACCAGCCTCGAAGAAGAGCTCGGCCGCTACGACGCCGTGATCTTCTTCGAATCGGCCGCCGTCGGCGACATCTCGATCGAAGGCGGAAATCCAGCGCGAA
>CAMYMX010000419.1 GCA_947259605.1 uncultured Polyangiaceae bacterium
TATCGAGATAACGCTCCCGTGAGTTGTAGGGGTAGTGCGGCAAGAAATCGAAACACAGCGCCAAGACGGCTACCGCGATCAGTGCGGGCCCCAGCCATACGATCGCAATCGTCCCAAATGTTCCCGTTGCAGCGGCCACCACGATCGCGCCGAGCAACAAGCATTCCATTGCGATCGCTTCGATGAGGTCGGAGCGGTCGCGCCACATCCTTCGGCCAAAGTAGTGTCGCCGATATTCAACCACGATCGCCAAACACCAAAAAGGAAGCGCCCATCTCGGACCCCGGTTGACGATCAGGTCGGGATCGCGTTCGGGATCGTTGGTATGTGAATGATGTTCGTAGTGGACTGCGCGAAAAAGGGGCATCGTGACGGTGAGTGGAAGGGCGGACAGCCGACCGAGCAGATCATTGATGAGACGTGATTCGTGTGCGGTGCGATGCATGCTGTCATGCATCACGGTGAATAGGAGATAGATTGCGGTTGCGTTGATCGCGATCGTTACGGCCGCTGGAAGCTGACCCAAGAGGTATCCCGCAACTCCGGATGCCAATGCGCCCATCGCAACGACGAAAAGCCAGAACGTCGGATTCTTCAGCGTCCCGGAAGGGGCACCAATCCACTCTCGTGCAACTCTGATCCTAGGCGATGCCATTCGAGTGGTTTCAGCGGGTGGAGTCATGATCGGAACCTTTCATGGGCACTGTTCGCTTTGCAGGATGTCGAGCACGGGATTGAGAGCAGAGATGAAGAAGTCGACCAGCTGATCGGGAGAAGCGCCGCCGGCAAGAGTCCACTCCGCGCAGGCGTTTTCGACGAGGCTCACCCATCCGTAAGTCGCGACCTGTGATAGGGCGGAGGGCTGATGGATCCCCAAACGTTCGAAGATCCGGTTCATCGTGGTCGTCCGCACGCGATCGAGGAGCTCATTCACTTCGGTATCCGAACCAAGGCCTCCCCGAACGAGCGCGTTGTAGATCGCGCCGTGTTCCTGCACGTAGCCGACAAAGCGGGTCACCATCACCCGGAACGCTTGGTCCAACGGTTGATCGGCGGGTGGCTCGGTGATCGCGATCACCTCGTCCGTCACTCTGCGCACGGTCTCCATGTAGAAGCCGCGTTGGTTTCCGAAATAGTGATAGAGGAGCCCCTTGGAGACGCCCGCGCGTTCGGCGATCGCATCCATCGGCATGGCTTCATAGCCGTGCTCGGCGAAATGCTGACGGCCAAACGCCAGCAGCTGCTCCCGTCGTGCTTCCGTGGTCATCCGCCTGGGGCCAAGGTCCATGATGAGGCGAGCATAGCCTTTGTTGACGATTCGTCAATAGCTATTCTCGCCGCAGAATCCGACGCGGCAGCCCGAATACGCCGGGCAGCCGGCCGGCCGCAAACTGAGGCGACGCATGGCCTGCGTGTCCTGGGGGCTCTGGCGCAGATCATTCGCGTTGGCTTGGGATGCCCGGCTCGCGAACGCCTCATTTTGCCGCGCTATGCGCCAATCTAGCCGCGCCGAACGATGGTACGAGGTTCGCATGCATCCGTTGGTGGAGGTTCGCCATGGGACATATGAGCCAACTCAAGCAGGAGTATCGGGCGCTGATGGACCGCCTCGACCACCACGCGGTCGCCATGCCGCGGCCGGAGGACCAGCGCGCCCTCGAAGGCTGGCGTGAGTTGCTCGAGGTCATGTACACGCCGGAGGAGGCCGAGCTGGCGTCGCGGATGCCGATGGTACCCACGTCGCTCCGCCGCCTGGCCCGGCGCTACGACGTGCCCGAAGAGGAGCTCAGGCAAAAGCTCGAGCCGCTGTGCGACAAGGGCTTGATCATGGACCTCGTTAGCCCGAAGACCGGCGAGGCCAAGTACCTCCTTGCGCCGCCGGTCGTTGGCTTCTTCGAGTTCTCGATGATGCGAGCGCACGACATGTTCGACAAGTTGGCCGTCGCAAAGGCCATGGACGCCTACATGCACGGCGACGACACGTTCGTGCGTGAGGTGTTCGGCAATGACACGGTCGTCGGGCGCTCGATGGTGCACGAGGACGTGCTGGCCGACGGCATTCCCGAAGTGCTGGACTGGGAGCGCACGACCAGGCTCATCGAAGATTCCGATCAGATTGCCGTCTCGCACTGCTACTGCCGGCACAAGGCCGAGCATCTGGGCAAGGCGTGCGACGTTCCCCAAGAGATCTGTCTGTCGCTCAACGGCGGCGCAAATTTCGTCATTCGGCGTGGCTTCGGCCGTCCGATCGACAAGCAAGAGGCGCTGAGCATCGTGAAAAAGGCGCGGAAGCTCGGTCTGGTCCAAATCGCCGACAACGTGAAGAACGAGCCTGCCTACGTGTGCAACTGCTGCGCATGTTGCTGCGGGCAGCTTTCGAGCATCAACGACTTCGGGTTCAAGGCCGTCAACCCCAGCGGCTTCGAGCCGGCGTACCACCCCGACGACTGCAAAGGCTGCTCGCGATGCTCTCGGGCGTGTCCCGTCGCGGCGATCACGATGGCACCGGCGCGCGCCGGAGGGCAACGGAAGAACGAGCTGCGCGCCGTGTTCGATTCGGAGCTCTGCATCGGGTGCGGCGTTTGCGCCACGACCTGCAAGCAGGAAGCGATCCGCATGGAGCGCCGAGAGAACCCGAGCCACGTGCCTGAAAACGCCGTCGAGCGTGTTGTGCGCCAGATGGTCGAGCACGGTCGCCTGGCCGACCTTCTCTTCGACGAGAGCGAGAGCCGTGGCGCGGCGTTCCTCAACCACGCCGTGCAAGCGATCACCAAGCTGCCTCCCGCCCAGCGGGCGCTCGCTTCCGATCAGGTGAGGTCGCGCTTCGTTCAATTCGTGGTGAAGAACGCACCCGCCATCGAAGCCTAAGCTCCCCCTGAAGAGGAGCGGACATGAGTGTTGCAGAACGAATCGACCTTTCAGTGGCCATGAGCATTGCGGAGCGCATCAAGGAGGTCATTGCCGGGCTGCGCCGTGATCGCATCACCGAATTGATCCGGCAACATCTGATGCAGTTTCGCTTGATCGACGGCACGGGCAGGTGGCAAGCGGAGGAATTGGCGGCGCTCGGCGACTGGCTCCTGGGCAAGGATCTCGACACCGACGACGCGCTCGAGCTCGTCGACGAAGTGGCTCGCTGCGCTGCGGCCAACCCGTACCTGGTCGAGTTTCTGGATCGGGCGAAAGGCGAGGCTTTCGATCGCCTCCACCACAAGGTGCAGACGGAGGGAGCGACGGTTCTGCCCTCGGTGGTGACGTATGGACTACTCCTCGAACGCCTGACCCAAGCCATGCGCAACGACTGGAGGCTCATCGAGGCCTGCAGAGTGATTTGGCTGAGAGCTCGAGACGCGGAGGAGATGAAAAGCCACTTGATAGTCTTCGAGCGCACCAAGATCCTTTCGATTGACCTTGCGATCAACCGGGTTCTTGGGTTTCACCAATCGGGTAGCGTGGCTCCGGAGTTCGCGAGAGTGCTGCTGCCGATGAACATCATCGAGGCGATGTTCGAAGACGTCAGGCTCGGCCATCGAGACAACGCAGCGAGCGCGTGGCCGCTCGTGAAAGACCGACCCGGCTCATGGGCGCGCGAGGCGAAGACGGGCGAGGTAGCGGCGCGTTGGTCGGAGGACAGGAAGGCGATTGTGCTGAGCTTCGCGCTGCCACGCAGATGGGCCGATTTGTATGCGACCTGGAATCTGGCGTTCGTTTCCCACTACGGTGATTTCCCGTATCTGATGACGAAGCTGCTGATTCCTCAGGTGAACGGCTATCAAGATGCGCCCGAGGAGTACCTGTACAACCGCCTCTTGGCTTTGTACTGCCATCTGCACTACCTGGGATTCGGGCGTGTCGATCTTGCCCGGCAGGGCCGCGACTCGATCGATTGGCACGACGAGGCGCTCACGAAGCT
>CAMYMX010000420.1 GCA_947259605.1 uncultured Polyangiaceae bacterium
GAGCTTTCGACAACGACCGTAGGGCGACCGAGCACCAGGTTGACACCAACGCGACACCTTCATCGCGAAGCACGCGCAAGATCTCGACGGCGCTCTGCCCGCGTTCCGGAAAAAGCTGAAACCCCTGCTGACAGATCACCGCATCCACCGTGTCCGAGTCGATCTCGAGCGGGTGCGCCGACGACTCCACGAACCGCACACGCTCCCCCGAGCCTGCGCAATGGTCGCTCGCGATGTGGAGCATCTGCGGGTTGATGTCCGCCGCGATCACCTGCCCGTCCGAGCCGACCCGATCTGCGAGCAAGCGCGCCACCACGCCGGTGCCGGTCGCCAGGTCTAGCACGGTGCGCCCGACCCAGGGCCCATGCTCGTCGAGCAGCCGCTCGCCCCAGGGCCGAAAAATCAACGGCACGAGAACGTCGTCATAGCTCTGCGCGACGGAACCCTTTCCAAAATCGAAGTCCGGCTCTGTGGCCATGACGGCGAGTCTACTACGTCGCCTCTCCGAATCGGTTTCGCCCCGCTCGCCGCTATCCCAGAGCGATCAAACGAAAATCCAGTCAGTGCTCTTCAAAACGCAAAGGGAAGCCGGCCCGGGGCTCCTAAGTGAAGGGCATTGTGTTTGTTTCGACTATGCGCTCGTTATCGGCGTCCAAGACGTCGATACAGCCAGCGCTTTGGATCACTCGTGGCGCAGCGCCTCGATGGGATCCATGCGGGCCGCCTTTCGGGCGGGGAAGTATCCAAACACGATGCCGACTCCGACGGAAAACAGAAACCCGACGATCACGATTCCAAGGTTGAAGACAAAAGGCACATTCAAAGCTCTCGATCCCAAGACCGACACCACCAGCGCCAAGACCACACCCACTCCGCCTCCAAAAGCGGAAAGCACGACAGCCTCGACCAGGAACTGCGTCAGCACCTCGCGTTCGAGAGCCCCAACCGCAAGGCGGATGCCGATTTCCCGCGTGCGCTCCGTGACCGACACGAGCATGATGTTCATGATCCCGATCCCCCCGACGAGCAGGCTCACGGCGGCCACGGCTCCCAACAGCGCGGTGAGCACCTGCGTCGTCCCCGCGAGCATCTTGGTGATTTCCTTCAGGTCCATGACGGTGAAGTCGTCGTCCTCCGATACCGAGATGTGGCGACGCTTGCGCATCAGCTCGCTGATGTCCTCCTCAGCTCTCTCCGTTGACGCCCCATTTCGAACGGACACTTGGATGAGACTGACATCTTGATTTCCGGCGAGCCTCCTTTGAAAAGTTCGTAAGGGAATGAGCACGGCGTCGTCGCGGTCCCGCCCGAGCGTCGACTGACCCTTGCTGAGGAGCGTCCCTATCACCACGCAGGAGAGCTTCCCGAGACGAATCTTGCTCCCCGAAGGGTCCTGATTGCCGAAGAGCTCCCGCCGGACGGTGGCCCCCAAGACGCAGACTGCGCTGCCGGCGCGAAGCTCGCTCTCGGTGAATTCCCGG
Source organism: uncultured Polyangiaceae bacterium (assembly GCA_947259605.1). GTDB lineage: Bacteria > Myxococcota_A > Polyangia > Polyangiales > Houyiibacteriaceae > SG8-38. The sequence goes on from CAMYMX010000420.1 coordinate 1,482, forward strand.
CCGGCTTCGAGGGCCCAGTTCCCGACCCTGAAGTATTGATTGTCCGTCCCCATGACCGTGGTGCTCCAGTTCGCGTTCCCGAACACCGCCGTCACGGGTTGGGACGAGATGGGTGCGATGGCAGCGACGGTGCCGATCTCTCTGCCGATCGCCTCCACGTCGTCCATCTGGAAAGGCGGAGCAGCGGCTCGCTGCCCCATGCCCATCCGTTGGCCGGGCGTGACGATCAGAAGGTTGGTGCCCAGGCTCGCGATCTGCTCGGTCACCTGAACCGTGGCGCCTCCGCCGATAGTCACCATGGTGATGACTGCCGCGACCCCGATCACGACGCCCAGGATGGTCAGCGACGAACGCATCACGTTGCGCCGAATCTCGTTCAGAGCGAGCCGAAACGCATTGAACACCATCACGCCACCTCGCCGTGACGCACGACCGAGTCCACCTCGCCGTCGACGAAATTGATGACCCGGTCGGCGTAAGCAGCCATCGCGCTTTCATGGGTGACGATGACGATGGTGATGCCTCGCTCACGGTTGAGTGCGGTCATGAGATCCATGATCTCTAGGCTCCGAGCCGTATCGAGGTTTCCCGTCGGCTCATCTGCAAGCAGCACGTCGGGTTCGGTGACCAGCGCTCGCGCGATCGCAACGCGTTGCTGTTGTCCTCCCGAGAGCTCCGAGGGGCTGTGGGTTTCCCGCCCCACGAGACCCACAGCGGCGAGCGCCCTCCCCGCAAGCCTCCGACGCTCCGCCTGGGCAACGCCGCGATAGACGAGCGGGAGCTCTACGTTCTCGAGGGCAGAAGTCCGGCTCAACAGATTGTAGCCCTGAAACACGAAACCAAAGTAGCGACGGCGCAAGAGGGCACGCTGGTTGCGACCCAGCTTGCCGACCTCGATTCCGCGAAAAAGATAGGACCCCGAAGTGGGGGTATCGAGACAGCCGAGAATGTTGAGGCAGGTGGACTTCCCCGACCCGCTCGATCCCATCACAGCAACGAATTCGCCCCGATCGATCTGGATGTCGATGCCGCGCAACGCGTACGTGGCTGCATCGCCGACCCCGTATACTTTGGTGACGTCCGCGAGTTGAATGAGTGGCGTCTGACTATGTTCTTGCGCGGGCACGATGAAGTTATTCCGCGGTCATCTCGACGATGAGGGGCGTCCCGGGCTCCACGTTGCCTTGCACCAACTCGGTCATGATTCCGTCGGTGGCTCCGGTGGTGATTGGCACCGCGACAGGTTTGCCATCGCTCACGATCCAAACCTGTTGTTGCTTCTTCATGGAGCCTAGTTCCCGACGGTTCTTCGGCGGGGACCGAGAAGGACGCGGAAACAGTCGACCGAGCAGACTGCCACTCGGCCCAGCTTCGTCCCGGAGGGGCGGACTGAAGCGTAGGGCCGCATTGGGAATCAGAAGCGCATCTTTCACCTCTTCGACGACGATCGTCGCGGTCGCGGTCATGCCCGGCCGCAGCGACAGGTCTTCGTTGTCGACGTTCAAGACCGCCTCGTAGGTGATGACGCCCTCGACTTCTTGTGCGCCAAAATGAACGTCGGTGATCTCCGCAGAGAAGGTGCGGTCTGGATAGGCGTCGACCATGAAGGTCGCCTTCTGCCCGGGCCGGACTCGGCCCACGTCGGCTTCGTCTACGCTCACATGAAGCTCCATCTTGGTCAGGTCTTCGGCCAAGACGAACAAGACCGGCGTCTGAAGGGAAGCAGCCACGGTCTGCCCGGGCTCTACGGCGCGCACCAGGACGATACCGTCGACGGGCGAATGAATGACGGTCTTTGCGAGGTCGATCTCGCTCGATTCGAGGTTTGCGTTCGCTTCGGCCACGTCGGCCTTCGCGCTTGCCCGATCGGCGAGTGCGCGTTTGAGCGCGGCGTCCGCTGCATCGATGTCGAGCTGCGAAGGATCGGTCCCTTTGCTCGCCTCCCTGAGCCGGGTGAGTCGGCCGAGCTGCGCTCGGCGTTCGTCCACCGTGGCCTGCGCCTGCAAAATCCTCGCCTTGGCCGACTGAAGAGCGGCCCGTGACCTCAGCACCTGGGTTTTGAATTTCGTGGGGTCAAGCCTTGCCAGAACTTGGTCGCGCTCCACGCGATCGTTGTAATCGACCTCCACGCTCGCGATGGTCCCGGACACTTCCACACCGACCTCGACCTGGTTGGTCGGCTCGAGATTCCCCGTCGCCGTGACCGTCACGACGAGATTCCCGCGCCGGGCCTCTTCCGTCGTGACCTGCTTTCGATCGGGCCGAACGGGCGCAGCCCAGATGCCCAGGCCGGCGACGACGATGACGGCAAGAGCGCCCCAGAGATAACGGCGCCTCCTCCTGCGGCCGTCCGCCGACGGACTCGAGGCCAAGAAAGCAGCAACGTCGGTGTCCCGGTCAGTGTCCGACACGATGTCTCTCAATCAACG
>CAMYMX010000421.1 GCA_947259605.1 uncultured Polyangiaceae bacterium
GAAATACGAGTCCTCGAGCGGCACGACACCACCCATCTTTTGTGCGTCTTCGGTCGCCTCTTCAATCACGACGTCGACGACGTCATCGACGGTGACGACACCGAGCATCCGGGACAGCTTGTCGACCACCGGAAGCGCGGCCAAGTCGTACCGCGCGATCGCGTCCGCGACCTGCTCCTGGTCATCGAACGCCGACACCTTGAAGACGTTCTCGACCATGATCTCCGACAGGGATTGTCCTGGATCACTGAGAATCAGGTCACGAAGGGACACGACCCCGAGGAGCTCTCCGTTCGGCCGGCAGACGTAGATGTAATAGAGCATCTCCGCCATCTCTTCGCGTCCAAAGCGCCGCGCGGCCTCCATCGCCTCCCAGACTTTCGTATCCGGCGGCAAGGACGCGAACTCGGTCGTCATCAAGCCACCGGCGGTTTCGGGCTCGTACTGGACGAGCTCCCGGACTTCTTCGGCAGCCTCAGGCTCGCGCCGCTCGAGGGCGGTGAGCAGGGCGGCTGCATCGTCCTCCTCGAGCTCTTGGAGCAGGTCGACGCGGTCGTCGGGGTCCATCTCGCCGAGCAGCTCGACCGCGCGGCCCGTGTCGATCGCGTTGAACACCAGAACCTGACGACGCGGACTCAGGCGCTCGACGACGTCCGCGGCGGTCTCCGTCGGCAAGGCGCGCACGAGCGTGACCGCCTCCCGTGCGGACAGATCCTCGAGCAGCTCCGCGATGTCCTCGGCGTGGAACTCCGAAACCGCCTCACGAACGGCCTCGGGGCCGATCGCGATCGCGTCCTGAAGGTCCGGTCCTATGAGAGGCGCCAACCGCATCGCGCCCGATTCTGGCGCATGCGGCCAGCCCCCGCAGCAAAAATCTCGCTCACTCGGCTTCTTGCTTCTTTCGGAAGCGGATGTTGATCAGCTCGACCATGAGGGCGAAGGCCATGGCGAAGTAGATGTAGCCCTTGTTGACGTGCTGCCCAAGGCCTTCGGCGGTGAGCAAGACGCCGATCAGCAGGAGAAAAGAAAGGGCTAGGATCTTCATCGACGGGTACTTGTTGACGAAGTTCCCGATCTGCTTGGCAAAGATCAGCATCACCCCAATTGCGATGATGACCGCCGTCACCATCACCTCGATGTCCTCGGCCATGCCGACCGCGGTGATCACCGAGTCGAGCGAGAAGATGATGTCGAGCACCATGATCTGGGCGATGATGCCCGGCAGGCCATTAAACCAGCCCTTGATGTCCTCTTGGTGCTCGCCTTCGACCTTGTCGTAGATCTCCTGGGCGCTCTTGGCGATCAAGAACAGGCCGCCGCCGAGCAAGATGAGGTCGCGGCCCGAAAACGGATGACCCAGGACTTCGAACAGCGGCTGGGTCAGCTGCATCACCCAGTTGATGGTCAGCAGCAGGGCGATCCGAGTGAACATCGCCCCGAGAAGACCGAGCCGATAGGCTAGCCCTTGTTTCTCCACCGGCAGACGAGAAGCCAGGATGGCGATGAACACGATGTTGTCGATCCCAAGAACGATCTCGAGGAGCGTCAGCGTGAACAGCGCGATCCAGGCATCGGGATTGGAAAGGAGCTCGATCATGCGCGTGCCTTCTATTAGCGTGACTCGGCCGTGCGCTGCAAACCCCGCTTGGCAAGTCGTCTGCGTCGGGGTACCTCGGAGCTCATGGGACACCGATTTGCGACGATCGCCGCGCACGCCGGAAGGGTCAGCGACCAAGCCGGGCAGCCGGTCACTTCCCCAATTTCTCTTTCCACGACCTTCCTGCAGCGCCGCCCCGGAGAACAGGAAGAACATGCGTACAGCCGTGTCAGCAATCCAAGCCGGGACGCGCTGGAAAACAGCCTCGCGGCGCTCGAAGGCGGATTGAGCGCGTCGGTGTTTTCATCGGGGTGCGCCGCCATGCACGCGGCGCTCCAGCTCCTGCGCCCCGGCGACCAGCTCGTCGCCTGTGGCGACATCTATGGGGGAACCTACCGACTGATCGAGCAGTTGGTGAAGCCGATGGGGGTCGAAGTTGCCTGGGTCGACATGTGTGACCTGGCCGCGGTGGAAGCTGCGATCGACGGGCGGAGCAAGATGGTCTGGATCGAAACGCCGACAAACCCTCTGCTCCGGGTGTTCGACATCGAGGCCGTGTCTGCCCTGGCCCGGGTGCACGGCGCGTGGACGGTCGTGGACAGCACGTTTGCAACGCCGATGCTTCAGCGGCCGCTCGAGATTGGCGCTGACCTGGTCGTGCACTCGATGTCGAAATACCTCAACGGGCACAGCGACGTCGTCGCCGGTGTCTTGATCAGCCAGCACCACGAGCTTGCCGAGCGGCTTCGTTTCATTCAGCGCGCCGGCGGCGCAGTGCCGTCGCCCTTCGACTGCTATCTCGTCGCGCGCGGAGTCAAGACACTCCCGATTCGGATGGCGCGACACTGCGAGAACGCCCACGCGCTTGCTGAATGGCTGCGCACGCAGGACGGCGTAGCGGCGGTGCACTACCCTGGGCTCCCAGACCATCCGGAGCATGCGCTGGCTGCCAGGCAGATGAGCGGCTTCGGCGGGATGGTGTCGTTCGAGTTGGCAGGCGGCTCCGGGAGCGCGGGGACGCTCCTCGAGCGTGTCCGCCTCTTTTCTCTGGCCGAGAGCCTTGGGGGGGTCGAGTCTCTCATCGGGCAACCGGCCCTGATGAGCCATGCATCGATGCCCAAAGACGTCCGGGAAGCCCAGGGCATTCGGGGCGGATTGATCCGGCTTTCAGTAGGGCTCGAAGACATCGACGATCTTCGAGAGGACCTCGAGCAGGCCCTTCTCGCCCCATAGTTGCGAGGCTTTGGTCAGCTGGCTAACCTGATCGCGTGGGGTCAAGAATGAACACCGGTCGTCTTGCGGGCTTGTTATTCGCGGTTCTAGCGCTTTCCTGCGCTCAGGACGGTGGTCCTGTGCTCGTCGATGCGCAGTGGAACCTGTCGTGCCCGTCCGGCGGCCAGGTGGGTTGCGCATCCTGGGCGCAAGAGACCTGCATCGGCAACGGCGGTCAACGCGCGATCGTCGGTGAGAACGGGCAGCCCGAGTGCGGGGATGCGATCGTCGCCATCTGCGAGGCTGTCCAGCGGGCCGATGGCATGCGGGATATCACGATCGAAGCCAACGTGGACCGTAACCAGGGAAGCTCTCCGCGGTTTGCGTTCCGGCTCGAGGTGAAGATCGACAGCAACGATGACTCGGTAGATCTGTGCAACGTCACAATCACCGAAGGCGGGAGCTCCTACGGCGCAATCGACAAACTCAGCGCATGTGGAACGGAAGAGCCTTCGATCGAGCAGCCCTGCCAGCTTTCGAACGTTTCCACCGAAGGGAACGAAGTCGTCTTCGACGTCGAGTGCGACGCGTTGGTGAATAGCACCACCGGGCTCGCGGTTGACGTTGGCGCGGTCGGCGGCGGAGCGACCACGATCCGCTTCGCCAACTGCAGAGGCTTCTAGAGCGATTTCTCCGAGTGGTCGCTGCCATCGTAACGCAGCGCGGTCGGCTTTTCGTCCACGACGGTGTGAATCTCGACAGGACGCGTCCAGATGCGGGACAGCGCTTTGACCACTTCCCTGGCCCAGTCCAAGCGCAAGTCGGCCCCCTGATGACGGTGCTCGAGAAGGAGCTCGGAGCGGTTTTGGTGGTTGGCGTCGACGACGGAGATGATCGGATTGCCGGCGTTGGTGAGGCTGGTCAGCAGCTGACTCTTAACCTCTTGAAAGGTGCGGCTTTCGATCTCCCAGCGATCGTTTCGTTGGTTGTAGCCGAAGGAATAGAGCTTCTGATCCGCGACGAAGTCCTCGGTCAGATACTCGTCGATGAAGGTCACGTCATTGTACAGGGAGCGCACTTCGAAGATCTTTTCGCGGCC
>CAMYMX010000422.1 GCA_947259605.1 uncultured Polyangiaceae bacterium
GATTGGCGCGAGCTCCGAGGGGCGGCTTGCGTGGCCTCAGGCTCCCAGCCCCTCCGGCCACCTTTGCAAGCCGCCCCGTTCGACGCAGCCCCGTGTCGCGCCTTTTTCCGCGCCCCGGTACGCCCGCGAGTTCCGAGGCTTGGCTTGCGTGGTCCAGGCCCCCAAGTGCTTCCGACCACATCTGCAAGCCGAGCCGTTCGATGGAACCCCGTGACGGGTTTTTTCCGCGCCTCGTTCGCGCCGGCGGCGCTATCTACCGAGTCTGCTCCACGGCCCAGGCGAGGTAGTCCTCGCTCACCCGTTCCGCCGCCACCGCGATGATCTCCGGTACGTCGTACGGGTGGTTCGCCTTGATCCACGTGGCCAGCTCGTCGAACCGCCCCCTTGGAGTCTTGATCAGCAGCTGAACTTCCGAGTCCACCTGGACTTTGCCCTGCCAGCGATAATACGACGTCAGCCCCGGAATTGCGTTTACGCAGGCCGCCAGCCGCGCTTCGACGAGCCCTTTGCCCAGCTTTTCCGCCGTTGCCTCGTCGGGCACCGTACACAGCACCAGCACTAGCGCGTCGTCGACGCTCACGGGTCCAAGAGGCTCAAAGGGCGTGGACCCTCACGTCCAAACCGCGGTCGATGACCGCGACGGAGCGCTCAGGAATCGTTTCATAGCCGACCTGGTCTTCTTCGATGCCGCCCACCACCATGACGTACCGCAGTTGCGTGCTCCCCACCGGCGGGGGCGTGTAGTCCTCTGGGGGGTCGTGGAGACCCTGGCGTTCGACGTAGATCATCGCTGCGCCGTGTCTGAGCGCGTACATCGAACGGCCATTGGTTAAAATGAAGCTGAGGCTGCTGTCGCTGCTGCCGACTTCGGCAGCGAGACGCTCGACGAGCGTGACCGCGGCGCTGATCGCAGGAAGCGTTTGCGCCTCGTTGACGTCGGGATTGTCGAGCTGTCCTGCGTCATGAAGCATCGTGAGCACCGCGTGGAACAGAAACTCGCTATCGGTCTGCCCCCGGATGTTGCGTCGAAGGAAGTCGGGGATCATCTCGGAGAGATTGTCTCGCATCGCATCGAAGCCTCTGATCGTGCCCTGATGTGCAAACAGCCAACTGCGCATGCGGAACGGATGCGCGTTCTCCGCGCGGAAGTCTCCGACGGTTGGTTGACGCATGTGCAACACGGCGCAGTCCGAGTGAACATCGCCCGCGATGTTCTGCCAATCGACACGCTCTCCGGCACGAGTTGGGCGCTTCTTATGGAGCACCTCGTCTCCGTGGTAAAACCCGATGCCCCAACCGCTCGCGTCTTCAGCTGCGGTCTCGTGGCGAAGAACGGCCCGCTCCTGGTAGAGGGCGTCGCGCATTCGGTCGGCTCGATTCGCGACGTAGCCGATGAGCCTACTCATGGTTAAGGCGCCCAAGCGAAGTGTAAGTGGAGTCCTGCTTCATAACTAATCCCCATCTCAATTGGTACCACGCGTCCCGATGCGCATCAACGAAAGGGCAGCCCACAGGTCGGGTCTGGACGTACACAAAATGGGCTCGAAGATCGGATTGTGGTAGCGAGTAGTATGTCCGTCGCATTGGACGGTGCGTTGGATGACTACATTCAGCATTTGCGGGTGGAGCGTGGCCTCTCGGCGCACACGGTGGATGCCTACGCCCACGATCTCGCGCGCTTCCTCGCTTGGCTCGACGACGAAGGTGCGGCGCTCGAGCAAGTCGACGAAGCACGCGTCGCTGCCCACCTCGTCACACTGTCGCAGGCCGGCTTGAGTGCACGCACGCAGGCCAGGGCGCTGAGCTCCATTCGCGGCTTCTTTCGGTTCCTGGTTCAGGAACGGCGCCAGGCGCTCGACCCGACGGAGCTCCTCGAAGGGCCGCGCCTCTTGCGCAAGCTGCCAGACCTCCTCAATCGCGACGAGGTCGTCCGGCTCTTGGAAGCGCCAAGCGGGACGAAGCCGAACCGGATTCGCGATCGAGCGATGCTGCACACGATGTACGCTGCCGGCCTCCGCGTGACCGAGCTCACCGAGCTCGATCTCGGCGACCTGAATCTCGAGGACGGCTTCATTTCGGCTCTCGGCAAAGGGAACAAGCGCCGCATCGTCCCCATCGGGGCGCACGCACGAGCGGCGCTGGTCGAGTACCTCGCTACCGTGAGGCCAAAATGGGCTCGACCCGCGAGCCGCGCCTGCTTTCTTACGGCGCGCGGGAAGGCGATGACCCGCCAAGGGTTCTGGAAGCTGATCAAGCGATATGCGACAGCGGCCGGCATCACCAAGCCGATCTCTCCTCACAAGCTCCGACACTCTTTTGCGACCCATCTGCTCGATGGGGGCGCCGACCTTCGCTCGGTCCAGACGATGCTCGGGCACGCGGACATTTCGACCACGCAGATCTACACCCACGTCACCGGGGACCGTCTGCACAAGATGCACGAGCGGTATCACCCTCGGGGGTAGGTTCCATCCCTGGCTCAGGGATTTGCCCCCGGACTCCAAGTAGTCGCCCTGCGGTCGCCAACTGGGTATCCTCGCGACCATGTCGAGGTTCGACGTTTGGATCATACGATTCGAGCCTGGGGACGCCTCCCCGGCGGAACGTCTAGAAACGGCATTCGGCATCGATTCGGCGAGCGCTCGGTCACTGGAGCAAAGCGTTCCCAAGATCGTCAAGCACGCCGTGCCCGCAAAGTCCGCGGGCGAGATGCGGATCGCGCTCGAGGCGATCGGAGCCGTGGTCGAATGTCGGCCTGCACGGGAGGTCAAGCCCGTCGCCGGAGCGACCGGGCCCGATAGCGCCGCCGTGTTTCATCCACCCGGCGCGGATTTGTTCCCCGGAGGCCGCCTCTCCGCAATTGACCCGTTCGCAACGGCAGGCGAGCCGGGCGCGCCACGCATTTCAGTCGACGAGGCAGTTCCTGCAACGGCCGAGGAGAACCAAGGCCCCGCGCCCGAGTTGGAGCTGCCTGAGGAGCCCAGCACATCAACGGCGTCTCTTGCTCCCGCGGAACAGCAACGCAGACGCGTGAGACGGGCCGCAGCAACCCTCGGTGCCGGCGTCGCGATCCTCGCGATTGGCTACGTCCTCGGGGGCTCCGTGCTTCGCGGCGAAGCCGATTGGATGGGCATCGGCTTCGACGGTCTGGGCATCTACTTCCTCGGTGCGGGCGGATACGACCTCTTCACCAGTCTCAGGAGCTAGCTGCGGTGGCGCCAAACTTTGCCAAGATCATCTGGTTCGTCGTATCGCTCGCACTGGCATGGGGTCTGAACTCGTGGCGTCAGAACGCGGGCGCGGCAGGTCTCGAGGCGGCCCGTGACGGAGACCGCGGTGCGGCGGAGCGGTGGATCGATCGAACGCTGCGGGAGCAAGACTGCGAACTCCACGAAGCGCGAGAGTACGTCAGCTCGCCTGCAACTCGGCAATACGTCCGTCGCCCCGACTACGTAGAGACCTTCGTCGAGAAGCTCTATGCCGGGGGCGCGCCTGAGCTCGAGGTTTGCGACTCCGACAAGCTCGGGTTTCGATTCGCGCATTACCTCTTGGTGACGCTGCCCGACGACCCGCGTATGCAAGAGGCCGTCGTCGCGGACGCTCAGAGTTTGGTGCGCCGCGATGCGGTGGTCTATCGGGGCGTGACTTCGGCGGACGTCGAACAGATCGTGCGCACCTCGAGCCTGATTGGGACGCGCCGCGTGCTCGTGGAATTGCCGAGCGAAGCGGACTGAATCGGGATTCGGGCGCCTCGGTAGAGTCGTGCTATAGGCCTGCGGCTCTGCACGCAATGGAGGCGACCTTGAGGAGGCAAGCACCGTGAACATTCACGAGTATCAAGCGAAAGAACTCTACCGGAAGTACGGGATTCCCGTGCCGAAGGGCATCGCGTGCATGT
>CAMYMX010000423.1 GCA_947259605.1 uncultured Polyangiaceae bacterium
AACCAAGCCGAAACCAACCACTGCGCCGACGATGCTGTGCGTCGTGGACACCGGCCAGCCCGCGAAGGTCGCGATGTTGAGCCAAAGCGCAGCGGCGAGCAGGCAACAAGTCATTCCAACCGCGATCACCATGGGATCCCCGCCGAGCGCGTCGAGATCGACGATGCCTTTGCGGATGGTCTGGGTGACAGTCCCACCAACCAGCATGGCGCCGCCAAACTCGAAGATCGCCGCGACGATGATCGCCCGCCGGATCGTCAGCGCACCCGAGCCGACCGACGTGCCCATGGCGTTCGCCACGTCGTTGGCTCCGATGTTCCAGGCCATGTACAGACCCGCGACGGCCGCAACGGCCAGGACGATCGTGGTTGGCTCCATCGAACTTGGCCTAGCCGGCTACGAAAAGCCTGAACTGATCCCCTACGTTCTCCGCGTGATTGGCCATGTCGCCAATCTTGTTGAGGACCTTGGTCCACATGAAGACCGCCGCCGGGGGCATGGAGTCCTCTTCCTTGAAGAGAACCTTGGCGCATTGATCTTGAATCTTGTCGGCTTCGTGCTCGGCGCGGCCAAGGATTGCCGCTTGCTCCAGCACCTGCTCCGCCGGTGGCCCCGAGAAGCCGGATTCGACCAGGTCGTCGATCAGGTCGGTGAGCTTCTCCGCCTCTCGAATCGTGCTCAAGACTCGATCCACGAACTGCTCGAGAACGGGCTTCATGTCTTCGGGCACGGTGAGAGGGCGAATCGTCAGAAGCACGCCGACATCCTCGGCGCAGTCTGCAATCGCGTCGATCTGGCTGATCAGCTTGAGCACGTCACGTCGATCCACCGGCATCAACAAGCGCACGGGCATCTTCGAGCGGGCGGCGTTCTTTGCGTCGTCGGCCTTCCCTTCCATCGTGCTGATCTCTTTGGCGACGCGCTCGACTCCCGCCTGGTCACCGGCGGACAGGAGCTCGATCAGCTCCCGAACGCGATCGCTGGTCCGGATCACCTCGGTCATCAGATCGCCCACCTTGGGCAGGGGATTGCGCGCAAGCAGATTGGCAAGGGGTATTCTCATGGCACCTCGGGGCCAACCTTCTCATCCCTCCTCACCGGGCTCAATCCATAAGTCCAATAGGCAGAATCTCCTGCAATTTGTAGTCAATCCGCATTGTGGCCTGGCCAGCGCCGTGTAGACTCGTGGTTGCTCGCTTGGAACGGGGACGTCACAGGGACGTCACAACGGGTGAGCAGGCTTCTGACCACTGAGTATGGGTTCGCGAATCCTAGTCGTAGAGGACGAGACCGATCTGGCCGAGTTGGTTGCAATCAACCTTCGAGGTGCTGGGCACGACGTCGCGGTTGCCCATGACGGCAAAACCGCCCTGGCCGAAATCCAACGGAGCCAGCCGGACTTGCTCGTGCTCGACGTGATGCTGCCAGACATCTCAGGCATCGAAGTGTGCCGGCGGCTGCGACGAAGTGCCCAAACGGTTCGTCTTCCGGTGATCATGCTCACTGCTCGAACCGATGAGGTCGATCGCGTCGTCGGTTTCGAAGTGGGCGCCGACGACTACGTCTCGAAGCCATTCAGCCCGCGAGAGCTCGTGCTGAGAGTGGAGGCGATTCTCCGTCGAACGATCCCCGCCGCGGAAGTGGTTGGCCCTCAGGTAATCGCGCTTGGAAAGCTCGTCATCGACGTTCCAGCCCACAGAGTCGAAGTGGAAGGCGAAGAGATTCTCTTGACCGCGCTCGAGTTCCGCTTGCTTCTCGACTTGGCGAGCCGCGCAGGACGCGTTCAGTCTCGGGACGCACTCCTCGAGCGGGTCTGGGGCTATTCGCCCAACGTCGAGACGCGCACCGTCGATACGCATGTCAAAAGGCTTCGGGAGAAGCTCGGCGCAGGCGCCGTGCACATCGAGACCGTTCGGGGCGTGGGTTACCGGGCACTCAAATCCTAGGTTGGTTGGGGGCCCGAGCCCGCGTATTCTCGCTTCGTGATTCGACGATACACGCTGCTGGGCGGGGCGATCGCGCTGATGATGGCGGTCTTGTACGCGATTTGGCGCGCCGCCAAGCCCGACTTGTCAGGCTGGTTGGTGCTCCTGGCGGGCTTCGCGCTCGCTAGCGTCTTCTCGTGGATGGTGGCGCGCGACGATGCCCGGGATCTGCGGCGCCTGCAGAAGCTGGTCGACGCGCTCTCGGTGCGGGACTACGGCATGCGGGTTCGACTCCAGGACCCGGGCGTCATCGGAGCCCTGGGGCGCTCACTCGACGCCCTGGCGGACGGCCTGTCGACGAGCGAGCAGAAGAAGAGGAGCCGGAAGGACCGCTTGCGGACGATTCTGGACGCCATGGCCGAAGCCGTCCTGGTCACCGACGCGGACGGTCACATCACGCTCAGCAACGAAGTGCTGGCCGACCTGGTCGGCTTCGACCCTGAAGGCAAGACGGCGGTCGAGGCGATCCGGCATCCGGATTTTCGTCGAGCGGTCGAAGATGCGCAGCAGGGCTTTTCCGGAGTGCTCGAAATCGAGATCGACGGGTTGCGGGAGGGCGGACGTCGCGTCCTTCGCGCATCCGTCTCGCCGCTTCGGAATCACCAGGGCATCGTTGCGGTTTTCTACGACATCACCGCCGAGCGGGAGGCCGATCGGGTTCGACGAGACTTCGTGGCCAACGCGGGTCACGAGCTCCGCACTCCGCTCACAGCGATTCGAGGCTTTGCAGAGACGCTGCGCGACGGAGCGATTCGTGATCCGGAATCAGCCAAGGGCTTTCTAGATGTCATTCTCAGGCACGCGCAGCGACTTCAGGCGCTGGTCGACGACCTCGCGGACCTGAGCCGATTCGAAGGCGAAGAGCTGGAGCTCGACTTGGAGCCCGTCGACGCCGGTCCGCTGCTCGACCAAGTCGTGCGCGGGCTCGAGTCCCAGTCGAAGGCGAAACGCTTGAAGGTCGTCTGCTCGGGCTTGGACGAAGCGCCTCCCGTCTTGGCCGATAAGCGCGCACTCGAGCAGGTGCTGGTGAACCTCATCGACAATGCGATCAAGTACACGCCCGACGGGGGAGAAGTGCGGGTCGACGTTGCGCCCGAAGGGCAAGACCTGTTCATCGAGGTCGCCAACACGGGCCCTGGGATTTCGAGCAAGCACCTTCCTCGCGTCTTCGAGCGCTTCTACCGGGTCGACGCCGGCCGGTCCCGCGAGCTTGGGGGCACGGGCCTCGGGCTATCGATCGTGAAGCATCTGGTGTCCAAAATCGGCGCTGAGATCAACGTCGATAGCAGCGACGGTTGGACCCGATTCCAGCTCAGCATACCCCGTGCCGATAGCCCCAAGAGCGACACACGCGTGTCACCGAGCTGACACATTTGGCGCGTAACACGCCGGCAAATGACATCCACCCGCTTCATTTGTCACGCTTTGCTGGCCCTCGTGGCCCTTGGCGTAGTTCGCCCCGCCCTGGCCGAGGAAGCACCTGTTCCCGAGGAAAAAGCGGCGCCTTCGACCGAAAAGATCATCGAAAACCTTCCCGCAGAACAGCAGGAAGCCGTCGAGAAGGCGCTCGGGCAGGCCGAGACGCCGGAAGGGGCGACCGTCATCGTGGTCCCGCCGCCCGATGCAGAAATGCGAAAGTACGACCCAAGCTCGGAGACCGACCAGGAAGCGGCCGCCGAAGAACGCGTTCGGCGTGACGTCCCAGGCGACGAGCTCCATCCCAAGGGCGAAGACGAGCTGATGGGCGACCATATCGTCGACCGTGGAGACATCAAGTTCAGGCCTGGTAAGGGCGTCGAGATCAACAGCGCCGACGACAAGTTCCAGCTTCGCATTCGAGTTCGGGTGCAGATGCTCTACACCTACGCCCATGATGAGAACCTGGGGACCAATGAAGGCGACGAGCCTG
>CAMYMX010000424.1 GCA_947259605.1 uncultured Polyangiaceae bacterium
GCAGTTACTTCTTCCGCCTGAGCAAGTACACCCAGCCGCTCCTCGATTACTACGAAGCGCATCCGGATTTCGTGCGACCCGAAGCGCGCTTCAACGAGGTGAAGTCGTTCGTCAAAGAGGGGCTACGTGACTTGTCGATTTCTCGGACCAGCTTTCGGTGGGGCGTCCCAGTGCCCGATGACCCCGAGCACGTCGTCTACGTTTGGCTCGACGCTCTGATGAACTACGTGAGCGCGCTGGGCGGTCCGGCCGAAGAAGGCGAAGCTCCGCTCTACGACGAATTCTGGAAGTCATCCGAAGCGATCATTCACATCGTTGGAAAAGACATCCTCCGCTTCCACACGATCTATTGGCCTGCATTCTTGATGAGCGCGGGCATTCGCCTTCCAACCCAAATTTGGGCGCACGGCTGGCTCACGGTCAACGGTGAGAAGATGTCGAAGTCGCTCGGCAACTTTCTCCCGCCAGGACCGTTGGTCGAAGCGGTGGGCGCAGACGTGTTGCGTTACTACTTCATGCGCGAGGTGGGCTTTGGGCAGGACGGCGATTTCAGCCACCGAAATCTGCTCAATCGATACAACGGCGAGCTCGCCAACGGCCTCGGCAATCTCATGAACCGAATCGTCGCAAGTATTCTCAAGAAGAGCCTCGACGGTCGAGTGCCGCAGGTCGATCTGGAGCAGCTCGACCCGGCCGACCGGCAATTGATCGATAAGGCCAAGGCGACGTCCGCGGAAGCGGCCAAGCACCTGGAGGCGCTTGCCTTTCACCGCGCACTCGACACGATTTGGGAGCTCGTTTCGGCTGCGAATAAGTACGTCGACTCGACCGAGCCGTGGAGGCTCGCCAAGCAGGACGACAAGACCCGGCTGCAGCAGGTTTGCTACACGGTTCTCGAAACGCTTCGCTGGCTGTCGATTATGCTTTTTGCTGTAATGCCCGAGAAGTGCAACGAGCTGCGTGCGCAGCTCGGGATGACCCCGTTGCTCCCGACCGAGCAGGTCGACCTCTGGCCGAGCGTTTGGGGAGGGCTCCGACCAGGCACGCAGACGCAAAGCGCCACACCACTCTTCCCCAGGTTCGACGAGGCCCAGGAGCGCTCGATGTTGGAGCGTCTCGGCGTCGAGGCTCCCAAGACAACACAGAAGAAGGCGGCGGCCATGACAGAAACCGAGCAAGTCAAAGACGAATTCATCGAGTTGGACGATTTCATGAAAATCGACCTACGGGTGGCCGTAGTGAAAGAAGCGGAGAAGGTCGAGAAGAGCAAAAAGCTGATCCGGCTCGTCGTCGACGCGGGCGAAGCGAAGCCGCGGCAGATTTTGGCCGGCATCGCCGAACACTACAGTCCCGAAGACCTAATCGGCCGGCGAGTCGTCATCGTCGCGAACCTCAAACCTCGCGAGCTCATGGGCCTGGAGTCGCAAGGGATGGTCCTGGCTGCAAGCGACGAGAGCGGTCTGTGCGTGCTGGGCGTCGACAAAGAGGTCGAACCCGGATCTCCTGCGAAGTGATCCCTCCGCTCACGCCAACGTTCGACGCCGCACTTCGAGACGTCAGCGCTCAACAGGCGCGATTTCGCGGCGCAGCCGCTGCGCGACTTGCGGAGCCTCCGCCGGACCGCAGAGACGAAGCCGTCCGAGGCCTGCTCAGCCTCGCGAAGGATGAGGTCGGCGCGGTTCGCGAGGCGGCATACGAGTCGCTTGGTACCCTCGGCGCGAGCGAAGCGCTGAGCACGCTGCTCGAGGCCTTCGAGGACGATCACATCGGCGCCCGTCAAACGGCAGTGCTCGCAGTCGGACGCGTTGCGCCCGAGTCAGGAATCGATGCAATTGCCGTCTTGCTCGACGACCCTCGTCCGGAGATGCGTTTCTCGGCGATTTGGACTTTGTCCTACCTGGGTGCAGAGCAGTCCGAACGGATCGCCGCGGCCCTGGACGATCGAGACGAAGAAGTGCGCACGCTCGCGCTCCAATGCCTCGGCGAGCTGGGCGCGAGGGGCAGCGTCGACGCGATCGCGCACTGCTTGGACGACGCCTCGGACTCAGTTCGCTTCGCCGCCGCGACCAGCCTCGCGACCTTGGGCGACGCGAGGGGCGCTACGACGCTTCGGGCGTCCCTGAGCCAGCCAGACCGTGCCTTTGCTGCTGCGGTTGGGCTTGGCGACCTTGCTGACCGGGAGTCCTTGGCTGCGTTGACTCGGCTTGCAAAGCATCGTTGGCAGTCTCCCATTTTGCGCGCCGCCGCCGCGCGAGCCCTCGTCCGGCTTGGCGACCCGGCCGGCGCCGAGGTGATTCGAAGGATAGTGCGAAGCTGGCGGATCGAAGCTCGGCAGTACGGTGTGGAGCTGGTGGGGGAGCTCGGCCTGGCATCGCTGCTCCCCGACGTGGCCCGCGCGCTGCGCAAGAGCCGCAAGGTCGAGAGGCCGGTGTACGAAACCACGCTCGAGCAGCTCGCACCAAAGAGCGCGGAGGCAAAAGCCTTGCTTGCTTCTCTTCGTCAGACGAACCAGCTTCCGTAGTGAACCAGGCCATGCTCTTCGACACTCACTGCCACTTGGACGACCCACGTCTCTCCGACGATCTGGACGCTGTCCTCGAGCGCGCCGCGGAAGCCGGCGTGCAGCGCATCACCAGCATCGGCTGCGCGAGCAACGCGGCTTCCGTGACCTCGGCGATCGAGATTGCACGGCGACATCCCGACCGAATCTCGGCGACGGTTGGCGTGCACCCGCACGACGCCAAGCACCTCGATGACGCGCTCTGCGATGCGATTCGCGACGCGGGCGCGGACCCCTCCGTGGTTGCCATCGGCGAAACGGGCCTCGACTTCCACTACGACCACTCGCCCCACCCCGTTCAAGAAGAAGCGTTCCGACGGCAGATCGCGATCGCCAAAGAGCTCAAGAAGCCTTTGGTCATTCACACGCGATCGGCCCCTGAGGACACGCTCCGGATCTTGCGCGAAGAGCAGGCCAGGGACGTCGGCGGCATCATCCATTGCTTTAGCGAGGACGCCCCTTTCGCGGCATCGGCGCTCGATCTGGGCTTCGTATCGTCCTTCAGCGGAATCGTGACCTTCCCCAAAGCGGTCGAGGTCCAAGAGGCAGCCATCCAGCAGCCGGTGGACGCGCTTCTGATCGAGACGGATGCCCCGTACTTGGCCCCGATCCCCAAGCGTGGAAAACGCAATGAACCCGCGTATGTAGCCTATACCGCCGTCCGTATCGCGGAGCTCCGCGGCGAGGACCCCGAGGCCCTGGCTCACGCCAGCTACGAAAACGCGGTCCGAATCTTCGGAATTCGAGAGTGATCGGGGCTTCGGGCCGCCGGACGCATCCGCCTTGACTCGCCCCCGCCCATCACTATCTTTGCGGCCCTTTTCCCGGCGAGAACAGTTGTGAATACGAATCCCGGCCTCATCGGCACAAAGCTTGGCAATACCCAAATCTTCCTCGACGACGGGGACGTCCGACGGGTCACCGCAATCAAGGCGGGGCCCTGCGTGGTCGTGGGCAAGCGCACCCCCGCGAAAGACGGTTACTCCGCGCTCCAGCTCGGCTTCGGCAGCCGTCGCGAAGCGCGTGTGAGCAAGCCCGAGGCGGGCGCCTTCAAGAAGGCTGGCGTCGACGCCCAGCGGGTCGTTCGCGAGTTTCGCATCGACGAGGCGCTCCTCGAGCGCTTCGAGGTTGGTCAGACCCTCGGAGCCGCCGACATCTTCCAGGATGGCCAGTTCGTCGATGTCTCTGCCACCAGCAAGGGCCGTGGCTTCACCGGCGTCATGAGGCGACACAACTTCGCTGGCGCCGGCACCGTGGGTCACGGCACGCACGAGGCCAAGCGCGGCGGCGGTTCGATCGGCATGGCCACGACGCCCGGCCGTAC